>NZ_JBSFGJ010000314.1:0-11160 GCF_053596515.1 Nonomuraea sp. NPDC001684 | reverse complement strand
GCTGCGGACCACGACGGTTCCCGCCGGCGGCCGTCCTCGGCCCTGCGCGGACCGCACGACCCGAGGTGAGGAGAGATCATGACCGATGCCCTGCCGGATCCGGTGACGTTCCCGATGCCCCGCGCGACCGGCCGCCCGTTCGACCCGGCGCCCGAGCTGACCCGGCGCAGCGCGGAGGCGCCCGTCTCACGCGTCCGTCTGTGGGACGGCACCACCCCCTGGCTGGTCACCCGCTACGACGACGTCCGCGCGGTGCTCGCCGATCCGCGCGTCGGCGTCGACGTGGCCGAGCCCGGCTTCCCGCACACCAACGCGGTGAGCAAGGCACGCGACGCGCGGATGAAGACGCTGATGCAGATGGATGCGCCGGAGCACACCAGGCAGCGACGGCTCATGACCGCAGACTTCACGATCAGGAAAATGGAGGCGCTGCGGCCCAGGATCCAGCAGATCGTCGATGACCTCATCGACGACCTGCTCGCCGGTCCCAACCCGGCCGACCTGGTGCGGGCGGTCGCGCTGCCCGTCCCGTCCCTGGTGATCTGCGAACTGCTCGGCGTGCCCTACGCGGACCGGGCCTTCTTCCAGCGGGCGGCGGCCGAGCTCGTCATGGACGAAGGCGACCCCGCGCGGGCCCTGGCCGCCGCCGAGGAGCTGAACGGCTACCTGGAGGCGCTGGTGGTGGCCAAGAGCGACGACCCGGGCGACGACGTCCTCAGCAGGCTGGCCGTGGAGCAGTACCGGACGGGCGCGATGACCCTGACCGAGATCTCCACGATGGGCCAGCTCCTGCTGGTGGCCGGGCACGACACCACCGCCAACATGATCGCGCTCGGCACGGCCGCCCTGCTGGCGCACCCCGACCAGCTCGCGGCGGTGCGCGACGGCGACCCGGCGCTGGTGGCCAACGCCGTCGAGGAGCTCCTGCGCTACCTGTCCATCACCCACACCGAGGCCCGCCGCGTCGCCCGCGAGGACCTTCAGGTCGGTGGCACGACGATCCGCGCGGGCGAGGGCATCGTCGTCGTGAAGAGCACCGCCAACCGGGACCCGGCGGCCTTCCCGGACCCCGGCGTCCTCGACGTGCGCCGGGCGGTCCGCCATCACGTCGCCTTCGGGTTTGGCGCCCACCAGTGCCTGGGGCAGTCGCTGGCCCGGGTGGAGCTGCAGGTCGTCTACGGCACGCTCTACCGGCGCGTCCCCACGCTGGCGGCGGCCGTGCCGCTGGAGGAGCTGGCGTTCAAACAGCAGGCCGTCTTCTACGGCGTCCGCGAACTGCCCGTCACCTGGTGATCGAGCGAAGGAGTCAAGCACATGAAGGTCACCGTGGATCAGGACGCCTGCACCGGCTCGGGGCAGTGTGTCCTCCTCTGTCCCGACGTGTTCGACCAGCGTGACGAGGACGGTATCGTCGTCCTGCTGCGGGACAGCCCGGAACCGGGGCTGCGCGAGGGCGTCGGCGAGGCCGCCCGGATCTGCCCGGCCCGGGCGATCACGCTGGGCGCGTCGTGAGCCGCCCTTCCCGGATCGTGGTCGTGGGCGCCTCGGCGGCGGGTCTGTCCGCCGCCGAGGCCCTGCGCCGCGACGGATTCACCGGCTCGCTGACCCTGGTCGGCGCGGAGCGGCGGGAGCCCTACGACCGGCCGCCGCTGTCCAAGCAGATCCTGCTCGGCAGGTGGGCGCCCGACCGCGTGACGCTGCGCCGCCACGAGCCCCGCGCCGCGCTGGGGGCCGACTGGCGGCTCGGCGTCGCCGCCACCGCCCTCGACACCGGCGCACGCGAACTCGCGCTGTCCGACGGCGGCGTCCTGCCCTACGACGGGCTGGTGATCGCCACCGGCGTCGTCCCGCGCCGGCTGCCGTCGGGGCACGAACTCGGCGGCGTGCACGTGCTGCGCACCCTCGACGACGCCCTCGCCCTGCGGGAGGGGCTGCTCGCCGCCCGGTCGGTGGTCGTCGTCGGCGCGGGCTTCCTCGGTACGGAGGTCGCCGCCGCCGCCCGGCAGCTCGGCCTGGACGTCACCCTGGTCGATCCGCTCCGCGCGCCGCTGATCGACCGGCTCGGCGACCGGGTGGCGCGGCTGCTGGCCGGATTGCACGCCAGGTACGGCGTCCGCCTGCGTCCCGGCACCCTGGTCACCGGCCTGACCGGCCACGACGGCCGGGTGAGCGGGGTCGATCTGGACGACGGCACGCACGTCCCGGCTGACCTGGTGCTCGTCGCCGTCGGCTCGGCCCCGGCGACCGGCTGGCTGACCGGCAGCGGCCTGGACGTGGAAGACGGCGTCAAGTGCGACCATCGGTGCCGGGCCGCACCCGGCGTGGTCGCCGCCGGCGACGTCGCCTCCTGGCGGCACCCCGGCTTCGGCCGCCTGCGCGTCGAACACCGGCTGAACGCCACCGAACAGGGCACGGCCGCAGCCCGGACGCTCCTCGGCGGCCAGGCCCCCTTCGCACCCGTGCCCTACTGCTGGACCGACCAGTACGACGTGAAGATCCAGGTCCACGGCGTCACAGGCGGCGACGCCCGGTTCCAGGTCGTCGCCGGGGACCCCGCCACCGGCCGGTTCGCCGGCCTGTACGGCAGGGACGGCCACGTCATCGGCGCCATGACCTGGAACCTGCCCCGGCAGGCCCGCGACCTCCGCCGACACGTCGCCGAGCGGACCCCGTGGCGCCAGGCCACCGAGTGAAGACCTGCGGCGTCCGAGACG
The DNA here is from genome assembly GCF_053596515.1 of Nonomuraea sp. NPDC001684. Classification (NCBI taxonomy): domain Bacteria; kingdom Bacillati; phylum Actinomycetota; class Actinomycetes; order Streptosporangiales; family Streptosporangiaceae; genus Nonomuraea; species Nonomuraea sp. NPDC001684. Next base: position 8,446 of record NZ_JBSFGJ010000314.1, on the reverse strand, counting down.
AGGACGACGAGTCGCCGGCCCTTGCCCGACGAACGGGGCCCGGCCCAGGCTCAGAACCGGTAGCGGAGAACGCGTGCCCCTTGCCGGGACAAGGTCGTGCTGCGGGCGGTGAGACGGGTCAGCGCCCGCAGGGGTTGCGGGAACCGGGCCACTTCCGGAGCGCGGGTGAGGACCTGCTCCTCGATCAGTTCGAGGCCGGCGCCCCAGGACTCGGGTTCGTGCGCGTCGTCGAAGCCCTGGGCGGCCTTGATGCCGAGTGCCTTGATGGTCGGGTGGTACTTCATGGCCCAGGCGGCGAAGCGGGTGTAGCCGTTGAGTGCGAGCTCACCCGCGGGGAAATGGCCGGTCAGCGCGCGGGTCATCGCCTGGAAGGAGTCGCCGGGCATGAAGGGGAGCAGCCCTTCGGCGACGATCATCGCCGGCCGGTCACCCGGGACGGCCGAGAGCCAGCCGGAGCCGGTGAGGTCGGCTCCGACCAGGTGGGCACGGCCGGGCAGGCGTTCGGCTCGCAGGTTCACCACTTCGGGGAAGTCGACGTCGTACCAGTCGACGCCCGGCGGCGGAGCACAACGGGACATCCTGGTGTCCAGGCCACAGCCCAGGTCGAGCACCACGCATCCGGGGTGAGCGGCGACGTAGGCGCGGACCACGTCGTCGAGCTTCCTGGCGCGCAGTGCCGTGGTGAGGACGAGGCTGGGCTTGACCTTCAGCCTGCCGAAGTCGTAGTCGATGGTGGCGGCCAGGTCGGCGGAGAGCGTGTCGCCGAGGATCGGATGGGGGAGCCCGGCGTCCAGGGCTCTTGCCTGGAGGGTGAGCAGCAGCGTTTCCTGGATCAGCCCGAGCTCGGGTTTCCAGCGGTGCATGGAGATTCCTTAACGGCGTAGCGGATGGTGGGCCGCGAGGTTCTGCAGCCATGTCAGGGAGTCGTGGGCGGCCTTGATGCGCTCGGTGCGCCGCCCCTCGCCGCCCGCGAGGTCGAGCCCTTCGTCGGCGATCTCGCCGAACGCGCTCAGGCTGTCGAGCTTGCGCTGGATGACCTTCTGCCAGGCGTCGTCCTCGATGCGGTAGTAGGAGGTGCGATCCCCGGGCCTTCGCACCTTCTCGACCAGGTCGATGGCCGTGAGAAAGCGCATGTTCGAGGTGAGCGAGGCCCGGCTGGCCTGGATGGCCTCGGCGATCTGGCCGGCGGACTGCTCGGCCGGGTCACAGATCATCAGCCAGCCGAGGATGCGTCCGGTGATGGGCGGCAGCCCCCACTCCTCGACGCAGAATGCGGACACCCGCTCCACCCATCGAAGCAGCCGGTCCTGCTGTTCCTCAGCGCTCATCGTCGCGTCCTCCCTTGGTGATCGTGTGCCGGTTCACTGTGTCATGGCGGCCACCGACTCGTAGGTGGGTGCTGGGGTGAGGCCGGCGAGCGCGGTCCTGCGCAGGTAGAGGTCGAACCAGTCGATGGCGAGCGCCATCGCCTCCTGCAGGCCGGGCCCGGTGTAGAGGCCGAGCACGTCGTACGGCAGCACCGCGAGCCGCTTGGGCTCGCCCGCCTTGGCGAAGGCGCTCTGCGCCTCTTCGAGCATGTGGTACGGGTCCCAGCCGCCGTTGGCGATCATCAGCAGCGGCGTCGGCGCGAGCCGGTGGATGAGGTTCTCCGGGGCGAAGGTGAGCAGGTGCTCGGCTGAGTCGAGGGTCTTCTCGTTGCGGTAGGCGGGAAACAGGCGGGTCGAGATGTCCGGAGCGTCCTTCACATTGTCGCCCTCCAGCGTCAGGTGCGGCACGCGAGCGCTCGGCTCGCCTTCGTAGCGCCGCTGCCAGTCCTGCTCCAGCCGGTCGCGCAGCGCGTGAACGCCGGCGCGGCCCAGGAGGCGTTCGGTGTACCGCCATCCGTCCCACACGCTGGGGCTCTGCACCACCACGCACTTGATGCGCCGATCGAGCACGGCGGCCTGGGCCGCCACCGAGCCGCCGATGCTCACCCCCCACACCCCGATCCGCTCCGGCTGCACTTCGGGACGGGTCCGCAGGTAGGACACGGCGCTGCGGAAGTCCTCCACCTGCCGCTCCGGGTGATCCAGGCCGCGCGGCTCGCCGTCGCTGGAACCGACCGTGCGATAGTCGATGGCCAGCACCGCGAAGCCGGCCTTGACGAAGTGTGGCGCGAAGAACGCCAGCGCCTCCTTGACCATCACCCCGCTGTGCCCGAGCACCAGCCCGGGGACCGGATCGCTCGTCTCCGGCAGGTAGAGATCGCCCGCGCAGCGGGTGCCGAGGCTGTTGAAGGTCACGTGTTCCATGGCGCGCTCCCCAGTAGAGGCTAGTCATTTCAATCATGACTGAAATAACTAGCAACTTCAACAGAGCCGACGCCCCGGCGCCATCAGGGCAAGCTGCCGGGTCTCGGGCGAAAGGCGGTCCCGGGCGTGCAGCCGATGGGCGAGGAAGGCGTGCCGCTCGATGCCGGACGTGCACACCCTGGACCGGGCCGATGAGGTGGCCCGCCATTCTGGACAAGGCCGCGATCCGACAAAGGGCCGGGGACGGCCGGCGGTCGAACCGCCGGCCACGTCCCGAAGAGCGACAGCGGGGCGAAGCTTCGAGGGCGAACCGGGAGTGTCGGTGCCCTCTGCCCCGGCTCGTTGCGGTGCTCGATCGCGGCGTCCCACCAGCCGCGCCGGCGCGCGAGGTCGGTGTGGCCACAAGCCTGGACGAACACTTCAGCGGCCAAGGCCAGGTGGGCCACGTCGAAGGCCGCCGGGCGCCGCCGCAGGCAGTTCGGCGGGCACGGAGCCGGGCCGTGCGGGAATCGGGATCGGGCTCACAGGCTTCTGACCACGAGCTCGGTCCCTTCCAGGTGGGATCTCGGGGGCGGTCGCCGCGGGCAGGGATGATCAGTCCCCTCGCTGCCGCGGTAGGTCAGGCGGCGTACCGGGCGGCGAGTGCTCGGCCGGCCTCGCCCGCCGCCTCCTCGGCGGTCTTGTGCATTATCGCCGCCATCTCGGTGAACTCGTCCAGGGCAGGGTTCACGCCGACGAGCGTGAACTCGCGCTCGACCACCGTGAGGTCGGCGCCCCAGATGTCGACGAGGATCCGGCGCAGGTAGTCGATGTTGTGGTCCCAGCCCGCGCGCGGGGTGCCAGGGCCGTAGGCGCCGCCCCGAGTGGTGACCAGGACGGTCGGCGTACCCTCCAGCAGGCGGATGCCCTGAGGCGTCCCGGCGATCGCGAGGTCGATCCAGGTCTTCGCGTGCTGCGAGACGCCGAAGTTGTAGAGCGGCATCGCGAGCACGGCGCTCGTCGCCCGCTGCAGCTCGGCGGCGAGCCGCTCCGCGGTGGCGAGTGCCTCGCGCTGCGCGGCGGTGCGGCCCTCCTCCGGAATGTGACGGCTGGAGATCGCGGCCTCCCAGATGTGCGCCGGCAGCGGCTCCTGACCGAGGTGACGCCGTACCACCGGCACCCCGGGGCGGGCGGCCCGGAGCTCGTCGAGGACGAGGTCGGCGAGCGCGCTGCTGGCGGAGCGGTCGCCTTGGATGGTGGCGTCGACACGGAGCACGGACATGGGGATCTCCCTGACGGGTGAGTACTAGTTGAATGTTCAAGTTGACACTATGTCGCACCACTTGAATATTCAAATCGCCTGGTAGAGTCGATCTGTGAGCACCGACCCCGCCCGCGGAACCCCCTCCGAGCACAACGTGCCATGGCTGTCGCCCGACCAGCAGCGCGACTGGCGAGCGGTGATCGCGCTGATCATGACCCTGCCGCCCGCGCTGGACGCGCAGCTCAAGCGCGACGCCGGCGTGAACAGTTTCGAGTACCACGTGCTCGCGGCTCTCTCCGAGGCGCCCAACCGCACGCTGGTGCTCAGCAACCTGGCCGCGTTGGCGCAGGGGTCGCTCTCGCGCATCTCGCACGCGGTCACCCGGCTGGAGCGGTCCGGCTGGGTCGAGCGGCACAGCTTGCCCAACCGCGGTGGCCGCCACACGGAGGCGCGGCTCACCGACGCCGGCCTCGCCAAGCTCAAGGAGATCGCCCCCGGTCACGTCCGAGAGGCGCGTCGTCTGGTGGTCGACGCGTTGACGCCCGAGCAGCTTGCCGCACTCGGCGACGCCGCCCGGGCGATCACCGCCGTCACCATGGCGGAGGCGCCCGAGACATGCCGGGAGAGCGGCGACTGCTGACCCGGCAGCCGCAGGCGCCGTCGCGCGGCATCGGGATCTCACCGAGTAGCGCGCCGACGTGCGGATCGGGCCTCGGGGGCGCGGGCGAGGCCGGCCCGGCTGGGGCAGACCATGCGACCATGCCCGCCGACCCCGGCGGGCGATGATCGTCGGCGCCAGAAGCGGCATGGCGAGCACGGTGAGCTCCGACCCCAGCTGGGACCCCGCGTTACCGACCCACAGCAGTTGACGGCCTGAGGTCTGCACGCCGCGCGCCCACGCCGGCAGTGGTGTGGGCGTCGCGGGTCCAGGGCGGCATCGTGGGCCGTCAGCCGGTAACCCTGCCGAACAGGTGGTTGGCGGGAGCGTCCGGGTCGTCGCCGTAGAAGAACTCCGTGACCGCCTGGTGGAACTCGGCGCGGTCCAGCACGCCGGAGCCGTCTCGGTCCAGGGCGGCGAAGACCTCGGCGCAGTCCTCGCCGGGGACGCCGCCGACCGAGTCGAACATCTGCTGGAACTCCGCCTGGTCGATCCGGCCGTCTCCGTTGAGGTCGGCGAGGTCGAAGAAGCAGTTGGTCACCGGCTCGATCTGTGCCGGGTACAGGGCGCGGTCGGTCAGGGCCTGCCTGAACCCTTCGGTCATCTCCCGCAGATCGACCTTCCCGTCACCGTCGTGATCCATCGGGGCGATCACGTGCGTCCAGAATGCGTCCATCCTCTCGGTGAGCAGGCGGGCGGTCTCGGAGTCAGGCGCGGCGCCGCGGACGGCGATGTAACGCTCGCTCATCATCCGGACGTCCCGCTGGGTGATGAACCCGTCGCCGTCGACATCGGCGCCCCGGAACCACTGGCCGTACTTGAGGTTTCGCAGTCGAGTCACGACTACGCAAAGTATTCGATCGATTACGGTAAAGCAAGCTGCCTGAGTGCTTCGGCGTCAACCCTCGAGGCGTGGCGGGGTGAAGGCGAGCACGTCGGGATGAGGGCCGTCGTAGGGCTCGACGTCGACCAGCGCACTGAGAGCACTCGGCCCTTGGGACAGCTGCGAGCACGGCCGATCCGCCGTGAGGACATTGGGATTGCCGTGGCGGTCCAGTGTTCCGCTCACGCCTGGCTCGACCGGATCCCACCACGCGCCGGTGGACAGCTGGACGACGCCTGGCATGACGTCGTCCGACAGGACCGCGCCCGCCAGGCAGCTGCCCCGGTCGTTGTGGATGCGTACGATCATGCCGTTCTCGATGCCGCGCGACGCGGCATCCAGCGGATTCATCGTCACGGGCTCGCGGCCACGGATCTTCGAATCGAGGCTGTGGCCACCGTTGTCGTACTGGCTGTGCAGGCGTGAGGCGGGCTGATTCGAGATCAGATGCAGCGGGAACCGGCTCGACAGGTCGGCGCCGAGCCACTCCGCTGGTTCGAACCACCTCGGATGCCCGGCACAGTCGTCGTAGCCGAACGAGTCGATCTCCTCGGAGAAGATCTCGATCCGGCCCGACGGCGTCGGCAGGGGGAAACGCCGCGGATCTGCGCGGAGCGCCTCGAAGCTGCCGGGAAACGGTCCGGTCAACGCCGGCAGCTCGGCGGTGGAGCTGTGCCAGAAGTCGTCGAAGCCCGGCAACGCGGCATCGTCGCCGAGTTCGGCCCGCGTCTGCTCGTACAGGTGCCGGACCCAGTCGAGCTCGGAGCGCGACTGCGTGAACTCCTGCTCGTACCCGAGCCGGGAGGCCAATGCGGCGAAGATGTGATGGTCGGTGCGTGACTCTCCCGCCGGCTCGCGGACCTTGGGCATCGCGACGAGGTGGGGATCGGAGAATCCGGCGGCGAAGTCGTCGCGCTCCAAGCTGGTGGCGACGGGCAGGACGATGTCCGCGAACTTGGCCGTGGTGTTCCACCAGGCTTCGTGCACCACCACCGTGTCAGGGGTCTGCCAGGCTCGGGCCAGCCGGTGGAGATCCTGATGGTGGTGGAACGGGTTCCCGCCGCACCAGTAGATCAGGCGAAGCTCCGGCAACGTGAGGCGCCGTCCGTCGTAGCCGATGGTCCTGCCCGGATGCAGCAGGGTGTCGGCGATCCTCGCGACCGGGATGAAGTCCGGGACGGGGTTGGCGACCCCGGGCACCGCCACCACGGAGGGGCGGCCTCTGGCCACGCCTGTCGCGTCCATCGTGGCGTAACCTGCTCCCCAGCCGCAGCCGGGCCGGCCCATCGAGCCCGCCATGGCGGCCAGCACGACGGACATCCAGATCGGCTGTTCGCCGTGGTCCGCCCGTTGCACCGCGTAGTTGACCATGATGAGAGAACGTCGCTCGGTCAGGCGGCGAGCGAGGTCGACGATCGCCTCGCGCCCGAGACCCGTGATCCTCGCCGCCCAGGCGGCGTCCTTGGGGACGCCGTCGAGCTCGCCGGTCACGTACGAGGCGAAGCGGTCGAACCCGACGCAGCACCGGCGCAGGAAGTCCTCATCGTGCCACCCGTTGACCAGCATCGTGTGGGCGATGCCCAGCATCGCGGCGGTGTCGGTGTTGGGGATGACGGGCAGCCACTCGGCGTCGAGGAAGCCGGCGACGTCGCTGCGGATGGGGCTGACGTTCACGAACCGCACCCCGGCCGCACGGCACTGTCGCTGCAGGTTCTGCGTCTGGTGTCTGGCCAGCCCGCCGGGGTTGATCTGGCTGTTCTTGAGAGCCAGCCCGCCGAACGCCACCACGAGCTCACAGTTGTCGGCTATCTCGTCCCACATCGGCATCCGCGACTGGTAGCTCCAGGGATGCCCGCCGATCACATGGGGAAGGATGACCTCCAACGCGGCGGTGCTGTAGGTGTTGCGCGAGTCGGTGAAGCCCCCGCCCAGCGCCAGGAACCGGTGGAGTTGACTCTGCGCGTTGTGGAACACGCCCGCGCTCGCCCAGCCGTACGACCCGCCGAACACCGCGCCGTCTCCGTGCTGCGAACGCACTCGACGGAGTTCGTCGCTCACCAGCGTGATCGCGTCGTCCCAGCTCACTTCCACGAAGGCGTCCGCGCCTCTGGCGGCGTCGTGGACGCGCGGCCGGCCGTTGAGCCAGCCCTTGCGCACCGCGGGGCGCAGCACGCGAGCGCCGTCGTCGGCGGCTGTCACCATGCCGGGGCCGATGGGTGACGGCACGGGGTCGTCGTCCCTCGGCTCAATTCGTACTAATCGCCCGGAATCGACCACTGCGATGAGACTGCCCCAGTGCGTCGCGACCGACATGCGTCGTTCCACCATGCATCCACCCCATCCCTGAAGTTCCCCCCGCTTTCGACCAGCGGTTGCTGGCGTGGCAGGGGCCTCCACTCCAGTCGACGGCCCGCAGGACGGAGACTTTCCCCCATGCCCGGCTGCTCAACCACGTCAGGGTGCACCGGCTGCATCATGACCGTCCCGCACCCGGTCCGGCAGCACCGGTTCGGTGATCATCGGCCGGTGCCCGGCGCCCTACGAGGTCGGGCTGGTGTCGCCGGGGCGAGGTGGCCGTGCATGGCGGTGCCTGATGTCAGGGTTGCGATATCTGCGTGAACCGTACGGTGACCGACAAGCCGCCTTCGGGGCGGGCGTCGGCGGTGAGGGTGGCACGGTGAGCTCGCGTGACGGCGTCGACGATGGCGAGGCCGAGGCCGTGGCCGTCGCCGCGGCCGTGACGGTCGGGCGCCAGTCTCTGGAAGGGCCGGCAGAGGCGCTGGAGATCGTCGGCGGGGACGACCGGCCCGCTGTTGGTGACCGTGAGGGCCACCTGCGTGCCGGACGTCCGGGTGGTGACCTCTACGTGCCCGTCCGGGTGGTTGTGGCGGATGGCGTTGTCGACGAGGTTGGCGACGAGGCTCTCGATCAGTCTCGGGTCCCCGGCCGTCACCGCGGGCGTCAGATGTTCGGCGAGGCCGATGCCGCGTTCCGCGGCCTGTCGGCGGCGGGAGGCGAGCACCGTCCCGGCGACGTGGGCGAGGTCGAGGGTGTCCCAGCGGGTGACGCCGCGCTCGCTGGTGGCCAGGGTGAGCAGGGCCTGGACGAGCCGCTCCTGGTCTCCGCTCAGAGCCAGGGCCTCCTGGCAGGCCGCGCGCAGGCTGCCGGTGTCGGCGTCGGGGTCGGCGACGGCGACTTCGAGCAGGGTGCGCAGGCCGGCCAGCGGGGTGCGCAGCTCGTGGGAGGCGTTGGCGACGAAGTGGCGTTGGCTGTCGAAGGAGGCCTGCAGGCGGGCGAACAGGTCGTCGAGGGTGCGGCCGCTCGTCCTGCTGGCGGAGGGGCGGGGCGCGCAGGCCGCCGAGGCGGTCGGC
>NZ_JBSFGJ010000313.1:0-11161 GCF_053596515.1 Nonomuraea sp. NPDC001684 | reverse complement strand
GGCGGCGTGGGCGGCCCAGGAGCGCCTGCGCGCCTCGCGTGACTTCGCGCTGCAGTCGGCGCTGGCCCGGCGGCTGCTCGCGGCGGGCCGGCCGGCCCACGAACCGGCCGGCGACGGCGGCATCTGGCTGGAGGGGGCGCCGGCCGAGGCCGTGGCGCTGGGATGGGGGGTGCGCGGCACGCTGACCGCCTACCACGTCCGCCCGATGGGGGCGCTGGCCGACGACGGGCCGCTGGTGCAGGCGCTGGTCACCGCGGCGCTGGGCCAGGTGCCGGTGCTGCGGCGCGGCGAGGGCTGGGCCGGGTGGTCGCCGGAGCCGCCCGGCGAGCTCGCCGAGCACCTGCGGCGCTGCGTGCACGGCATGCCCTGGCCGTGCGCGGCCGGGGTGGGCGCGGCGGTGGAGGGGCTGGAGGCGGTGGGGGAGTCGCTGCTCGGCGCCGAGGCGGCGGCGTTCGTGGCCGGCGCGGGCACGGTGGCCCGCGCCGACCGGATGGGACCGGCTGAGCTGCTCGGCGCGCTCCCGGCGGGGGTGCTGCGCGCGCCGGCGACCGTCGTGCTCCAGCCGCTGCTGGCCGTCGACAAGGACGGCACGCTGCTGGTGACGCTGGCCGCCGTCCTGGACGAGGGCGGCGCGCTCAAGGCCGCCGAACGCCTGGGCGTGCACCGCAACACGGTCACCACCCGCCTGGACCGCATCAAGGCCGCCGGCTTCGACCTGGACGACGCCGCCACCCGCCTGGCGCTGCAGCTCGCCTGCCACGTGCTGCTGCGCTGAGCCGGGCGGCGGCGTCGCCGGGTCAGTAGCCCCTGGTGAGGTGGACGCCCGCGCCGACCTTGCGCCGCTTCCCGACGCCGTCGAGGAGGTTGCCCGAGGAGGCGATCGACATCGACTCGCCCTCGCCCTTGGCCAGCAGGATGCCGGTCTCTTGCTTGGTGCCGTGGCCGACGACGGTGTTGCCGGTGATCGCGGCGTGGCCCGCGCCGTAGTTGACCGCGTCCAGCGCCAGGTAGACGAAGTCCACGCCGTCCGGGAGCGGGCCGGTCGCGGCGATCTTGCGCTCGGGCGGCGCCGCGCCGCTCTGGCGGGCCTTGCGCAGCTCGGCCAGCGCGTTCGGCGGCGGCAGGAACTTGTGCACGCGGTTGCCGGTGATCGTGGTGGCGGCGTCGCCCTGCAGGTCGCAGCGGATGCCGTAGTACGTCTGGCCGGCCGTGCTCTCGGCGCCGAAGTCCTCGATGTAGTTGTCCTGGATGGAGGTGCCGAAGCAGCGGTGGGCGTCGATGGCGTTCTTCGGCGTCCCGTACAGGTGCAGGCCGCTCATCGTCCAGCCGGCCGCGTTGTCGCTCTGGATGGCGCTGGTGCCGCTGAAGCCGATCCAGGAGCGCTGCAGCGTCCAGTCGGTGACGGAGTTGCCCGGGTCGACGACGCGGATCCCGGCCTCGGCGGCGCCTTCGATGTAGACGTCGCTGATGACGCTGTTGACCATGGTGTTGCGCAGCGTCGTGCCGTTCCTGGACGGATTGCTGATGCGGATGCCGTCGGACGGCGTGCCGTAGATGTCCACGTCGTAGACGCGGGTGTTCCACGAGCGCAGCAGCAGGCCGACCGTGCCGGTGTTGTGGTCGCGGTTGCCGTCGATGGTCAGCCGCTCGACCCGCACGCTCTCGCCGCTGAACTCGGTGTCCTCCAGCCAGCCCTTGGCTGATGACGGGCCGTGCTGACGGGCCCTGTCCCCGGCCGGATCGGAGGCTTGCGTGGACGGTGTGTGCGTGACCGCCGGCATCGACGAGCGCGCCCCCGGGACGGCCGCCGCCCGGGTCCGGCTCCAGACGGCGCTGGCCGCGGCCTTCCGTTCCGCCTCCCGGCTCGGCGCCGAGGGCGGGGTCGGCGGCGGAGTCGGGATCGGCGGCGAGGGCGGGGTCGGCGGCGGAGTCGGGGTCGGCGGCGGGGTCGGGGTCGGAGTCGGGGAGCAGCACCGGATGCCCGCCCACGGCGTGCACCTGCTGCTGCCCGCCGGCGGCGACTCGCTGACCGTGCTCTCGCGCCTGCTGCGGGAGGTCGGCGCCGCGCTCGACGACGCCAACCGCGCCTGCGGCGCCCGGTCCGGGATCAGGCTGCGGCTGGCGCTGGCCCGCGGGCTGGTCCTGCCTCCGGGGATCGCGGGCCACGCCGTCGCCGAGTGCCTCCGGCTGCTGGACAGCGACGCGGTCCGGGCCACGGCGGCGAACCTGACCGTGGTCGCCTCGGACTCCTTCTTCCAGAACGTGGTGGCCCGGGGGCTGCTGGAGCACCGTCCCGAGGACTATCGTCCCGTCCGGATCGGCGGTGGCGCGTCCCCGATCGCCTGGCTCCACGCCCCGGACGTCCCCGTCTTGGACGTCCCCGTCGTGGACGGGCCGTCCCGTCTGCGGGCCGGGGAGATGGCGGCGGAGATGGCGGCGCGGGCCGGGCGGCTGCTGGGGCGGGGCGAGTACCGGCAGGCGATCCTGGACCTGGAGGAGACGCTGCGGCTGCTGCCCGGCGCGGACGGCCCCGACGCCGAGGAGTCGCTGCTGCGGCTCGGCGACTGCCACCGGCGGCTCGGCGACGTCGAGGCCGCGGCCCAGACGTGGTCGTTCCTGCTGGCACGCAGGCCGCTGTGCGCGGCGGTGTGCCAGCGGCTGGGCCGCCTGGAGCTGGAACGCCACCGCACCCACCTCGCGCTGGTCTACCTCACCGAGGGGCTGCGCCTGGTCCGGAGCCGCCCGCTCCCGGCGGGCACGGCGGGCACGGCGGGCACGGCAGGAACAGCGGGCACGACCGGGACGGCGGCGCCGACGGGGACGACGGCCGACCGGCTGACCTGCGCGCTGCTGCTGGACCTGTCCTGCGTGCGCAGCGCGCTGGGTGACCTCGCCGTCGCCGACGCCTTCCTCAACGAGGCGGCCGAGGCCGATCCCCGCAGCCCGCTGCCTCTGGTGCCGCTCGCCTTCCGGGCGGCCCGGCGCCGGGACCTGCAGACGACCCGGCGGCTGCTCGGCACCGCCCTGATCCGGGTTTCCGGTGAGGACAGAAAGGACTTCCTCCGGGAAGTTTGCACAGGTGCCGCATCCCGGGAAGGCGGCGACGTCATAATCAGGGTTCTCCAGGAGCACGGCCTGTACCCGACGGCCTTCCCCTGGACGACGAACGTCCCCCGCCCCCCACCCGCATGATCCGAGGTGACGCGCATGCCTCCCGACCTGTGGCCCAAGACCTCCTTCCTCGGCGCGCTGGACGAGCTGACCCGCAACGCGCTGCTGCGCCTGGGCCGCGTCAAGACGTACTGCTCGGGGGAGGCCGTGGTCCACCAGGGCGATCCGGGCGAGGCGGTCTTCCTGCTGCTCACCGGCCGGGTCAACGTGCACGCCACGGTCGAGAACGGCGCGGAGACGCTGCTCGCGATCCGCCATCCCGGCGACATCCTGGGCGAGATGGCGGTGTTCGGGGACATGCCGCGCACCGCCACGGTGACCGTCCGGGTGCCGGCCACCATGCTGGTGGTGGCCGGTGAGGCGTTCAAGCAGTTCGTCGGCGCGCAGCCGAGGGCCGCGGTGGCGCTGACCGCCAACACCGCCGACCGGCTGCGGCAGGCCAACATCTTCCGCGCGGACGCGGCCGGCTATGAGGTGGACCAGCGGCTCGCCCGTGCCGTGCTCTACCAGGTGCAGCGGTACGCCAACGTGGTGGACGGCCACTGGGCCGCCGACCTGCGCCAGGCGGAGCTGGCCATGCTGATCGGCGCGAAGGAGGGAACGGTGCAGAAGGCCATCGCCGCCATGAAGGAGCTGGTCGTCAGCCAGCGCGGCCGGGTGGTCATCCTGGACGTGGCCGGGCTGGCCGCGCTGGCCGACATGGACGTCCCGGACCACCTCCTCGGCGATCCCCCACGGTGAGCGCCGGCAGAGGCCGCCCGGGACCCCCTCCCGTCCCGCCGGCCCCTGCGCGGCGGGCCGAGCTCCCCCAGGATCGCCGCTGTCCCGGCGGGCTTCCCCGCACCAGTAGGGGTTGCCCGTCGCGGGCCCCCCGGACAATGACCTCGACCATCGACAGGAGAGGACGCGCATGTCATCGCCGCGAAGAGTGCTCTGCGGAGCCGTCGACATCAAGGGCTGGAGCGGACGGCCCGTGCCCGAGCAGATCCGCGCCCAGCAGAGCCTGGTCACGGTCGTGTACGCGGCCTGCCGGGCCGCCGGGCTGCCCGAGGAGATCGTGCAGAGCAGCGGCGACGGGGTGCTGATCATGCCTCCGAGCGACATCGACGAGACGGCGGTCGTCCCCGAGCTGGTGCACGGGCTGACCGTCGCGCTGCGGCAGGAGAACCGGCTGCTGAGCGAGGGCGCCCGGATCCGGCTGCGGTTGTCGCTGACCAACGGCGTGGTGTCCACCGGGCCCACCGGCTTCAGCGGCCCGGCGATCATCGAGTGCTTCCGGCTGCTCGACAGCCCGGCGGTCAAGTCCGTGCTGGTGGACCATCCGGCCGCCGAGCTGGCGGTGGTCGTCTCCGACCACCTCTACCAGGACGTGATCCGGCACGGCTTCCGGTCCTTGCGTCCCGAGGAGTTCTGGAGGGTGGACGGCACGATCCCGGAGCGGGGCTTCTCGGCGACCGCGTGGGTGTGGGTGTCGGAACGGGCGCAGGCCGGCGTGCCCGGCGCCGCCCGTACGGACGCCGCCGACGGGGTCGCCTCGCTGGAGGAGCTGCTGCGGGCCGAGCCGGCCCCCTCGCCCTCCACGTTGCTGCGGCTGGGCCGCGCCCAGCTCGACGCGGGTGAGGCGGAGGCGGCGCGGCTGACCTACACGTACCTGATCGAGCGCGCGCCGCGGGAGGCCACGGCGTATCTGGAGCTCGGCCGGCTGGAGCGGCTGGCGGGCCGGCCCGCCGCCGCCCGGCACTACTTCGCGACGGGGGCCGGCCTCCTGGACGACGGCGGGCTGCTGTCGCGGCTGGTGCGGGAGCTGCTGGAACTGTCGGCATGACCGGCGGCGGTCAGAGGTTCTGCAGCACCGCGACGACGGCCATGACGGTGAGCATCGCCAGGCCGGCCAGCAGCGCGCCGAGCGCCAGGCCGGCCCAGCGGTACTTCTTCCTCGCCACCCTGGCGTTGGCCCAGATCTGGTGGGCGATGGCGGGCACGAGCGCCTCGGGCCGGGCGACCAGGCCGCTCAGCTCGCCCACGTACGTCTCGGGCCGGGCGCCGAAGCGCGTGGCGACGTGGTGGTAGTGCAGCACGTTGGTGGGCTCGCTGCGCACCCTGGGGATCAGCGCCAGCGCGGCGGCGAAGGCCGCGGTCAGGACGCACACCGCGCAGGCCACGGCCGCCAGGCCGAAGGCCACGCCGGTGCGGGGCACGCTCCTGATGAGGGTGTAGACGAGGCCGCCGACGACCCCCGCCGCGGCCAGGGTGAGGCCCGCCTTGGTCTCGGCGTGCTTGACCAGGTCCACGACGAGCGTGAGCGCCTTCCAGGCGTGTTCGGCCCCCGGCTCGGCCGGCGGCCCGGCGGGCGCGACGGCGGGAAGGGACTTCTTGACGGGAGCCCGCTTCATGAGGGCGTTCCCGACCGCGGGTGCGCGCGCCGGCCGGGCCGCCGGGGCTGTCCGGGACGGGTCACGGAGCTAGGTCACTTTCCAGCCGGTGCGGGCCGCCCAGTCCTCGGCGGTCGCCACGACCAGGTCGACGACCGGGTTCTTCGTCTCGGTGTAGGCGGCGCCGTCGGTCACCGCCTCGGCCAGGGACCGCTTGAAGGCCGCGTAGGCGGGCACCGCGGCCGGATGGGCCCGGAACCAGTCGCGAAACAGCAGGGCGAAGCGCTCCCCCGCGCCGCCCGCCGCGCGGAGGTGCAGGTTGACGTCGGGCCCGGCGTGGCCGCGGCGCATCCAGAGCCGCTTGCGCCACAGGTCGGGCGGGCCGGCCGAGCCCGCGGGGACGTGGTCGTGGAAGTAGGCGGTGCGGGCGAAGCCCAGCGCGTGCAGCGCCTCGGCCAGAGCCTCCTCGGCGGCGTCGAGGTCGGGCACGCTCACCTGGAGATCGAAGATCGGTTTGGCGTCCATGCCGGGGATGGAGGTGCTGCCGATGTGCTCCACCCGGAGCGCCGGGGGCGTCAGCGCGTCGAGCAGCTCGGCGGCGAGCGCCTTTCCGGCCGATTCCCAACCCGGATCATTTTTCGCGATGTCCACGCTAGGCACAGACAAATGGTAACGCCGCCAGAACGGCACACCTAGAGTTTTTCCCTTTTCACGTTCGACGCCATTTTCCTACAGCTGTGACCAGGGGTTTCATCAGAAAATAACCGCCTCAGAAAAGGCGGCCCGACAGCCCGCGGGAACGATTTCCCGGCGGGCTCCCGGCATTTCCCGGTGCATTCAGGGCGTCACGACACCGAGCGATACAGGGCCGCGGTCAGGTCGGTGACGCGTTTGACCGAGCCGCTCCAGGCGCTGCCCGCCGGATGGGCGGTGAGCACCGCCATGACCAGGCGGTCGCCGGCGCCGACCAGGCCCGTCGTGTGCAGCACGGGCCGGCCGTAGTCGGGCACGCCCGAGCCGGTCGCGCGCTGCGCGATCCACGAGACGGGCGCGGCCAGGGCCTTGGGGTCGCACGTGCCGGGCGGCGTCGCGCCGAACCCCGACCAGCCCTGCTTGACCGCCCACGGCCTCGGCACCGCGCGCGGGATGCCGAAGGTCTGGTCGAAGCCGTCGGTGCCGCACGGCGTGGAGGCGCGCAGGTGGCCGAGGACGAGATCGCGCACCCGGGCGTCGGCGGTGTCCAGCAGGTAGCGGTAGGTGCGGACGACGTCGTACGCGCTGAGCGAGGTGTAGCCCCAGAAGCCGGGCTTGGACGCGGGCGGCGGGGTGGTGTCGGCCAGGCCGAGCCGGCGGGCGGTCCGGACGATGATCTGCCCCTTGCCGTCGCGGTCCCAGAACGCCGAGGCGGCGTCGTCGTCGCTGGAGCGCAGCATGATCTTCAGCAGCCGGGCGTCGGCCGGGGGCACGCTCTTGCGCCGCTCCAGGTAGTCGATCGCGATGAGGATCTTGACGACCGACGCCGAGCGGAACTTGCGGTGGGCGTTCCGGACGGCGACGATCTTGCCCGCCTTCCTGTCGAACACCACCCAGGCCGCCGTGGTGCCCCCGGGCACCTGGATCGGGCGGGCGACGGCGGCGTGGGCGGGCGTGGCCAGGGCGACGACGGGGACGACCGCCGCCGCGGCGGCCAGGGGCTTCATTCGCACCCGCCTATAACTACCAGATTGTGTCGTCCACCCCTTGACCGTCCAACGAAAGCGGGTATAAACACAGGAGAAACCAAGCAGAAACGGCGGTGAACCAACATCATGTACGCCGAGGAGCGGCAGCAGGAGATCCTCCGCAGAGCGCGGGACGCGGGCCGCGTCGACGTGGTGCGGCTGGCCGCCGAGCTCGACGTGACCACCGAGACGATCCGCCGCGACCTGACCGCGCTGGAGCGGGCGGGCGTGCTGCGCCGGGTGCACGGCGGCGCGATCCCCGTGGAACGCCTGGGGTTCGAGCCCGCGCTGGCCGCCCGCGACGAGGTGATGACCGCGGAGAAGGAGCGCATCGCCAAGGCGGCCCTGGCCGAGCTGCCCGAGGACGGCTCGGTCATCATCGACGCCGGCACCACCACCGGCCGCCTGGTCCAGGCGCTGCCCGCCGACCGCGAGCTCACCGTGATCGTCAACTCGCCGCCGCTGGCCACCGTCCTGGCCTCGCGGGCCAACCTCCAGGTGATCGTGCTGGGCGGGCGGCTGCGCGGCAAGACGCTGGCCACGGTCGACGACTGGGCGCTGCGCCCGCTGGCCCACCTCAACGTCGACGTCGCGTTCATGGGCGCCAACGGCTGCTCGCCCGCCCGGGGCCTGACCACGCCCGACCCGGCCGAGGCGGCGATCAAGCGGGCCATGGTCCGGGCCGCGCAGCGCAGCGTGCTGCTGGCCGACCACACCAAGTTCGGCAACACCTACCTGGCCACGTTCGCCGAGCTGGGCGAGATCGACGTGGTGATCACCGACGCCGGGATCGACCCGGCGCTGGCCGCCGACGTCGCCGCGGCCGGGCCGGAGGTGATCCGCGCGTGATCCTCACGTTGACGCTCAACCCGAGCCTCGACCGCACGATCGAGATCGCCGCCCTGACCAGGGGCGCGGTGATCCGGGCCGCGCGGGCCCGGCTCGACCCGGGCGGCAAGGGCGTCAACGTCTCGCGGGCGCTGCTGGCCAACGGCGTCGCCGCCCGCGCCGTGCTGCCCTTCGCCGGGGACGAGGGCGCGCAGCTCGTCCGCCTGCTGGCCGCCGAGGGCCTGGACATGGTCACCGTCCCCGTGGCGGGCACGACCCGGTCCAACGTCACGCTCGCCGAGCCCGACGGCACGGTCACCAAGATCAACGAGCCGGGGCCCGCGTTGTCGGCGGCCGAGCTGGACACGATCGCCGAGACCGTGCTGGCCGCGGCGCGGGAGGCGGACTGGGTGGTGGCCTCGGGCAGCCTGCCGCCCGGCGTGCCCGCCGACGTCTACGCCCGGCTGTGCCGCCGTTTCGCCGCCGCGGGCCTGCACGTCGCCGTGGACACCAGCGGCCCGGCCCTCGCCCGCGCGCTGGAGGCCGGTCCGGCGCTGGTCAAGCCCAACCTCGACGAGCTGGCCGCGGTGACCGGCCGGCCGTTGTGCCGGGTCGGCGACGTCGTCGAGGCGGCGGCCGGGCTGCGCGCCGCGGGCGCCCGCACGGTGCTGGCCAGCCTCGGTGCCGACGGCGCCGTCCTCGTCCAGGACGACGGCGTCTGGTACGGCGAGGCCGCGGTCACCGGGCCGCGCAGCTCCGTCGGCGCCGGCGACGCCATGCTGGCCGGGTTCCTGGCCGCGGGCGGGCACGGCGTCCCCGCCCTGGCCGAGGCGCTGGCCTGGGGCGCGGCGGCGGTCCGGCTGCCCGGCAGCAGGATGCCCGGCCCCGCCGACATCGACCGCGCCGGGGTGCGCACGGGAGCCCCCGACCCGGCCCGCCCGCTCACCGTCCCGCACGCGCCGCCCGTCCCGGAGCCGGTCGCCCCCTCACCGCACGGCTGATCCACTGCTCATCCCCCCGAAGGAGCACGTCCATGGCCGACAGTTACACCCCTCCGGTCTACGGCACCGGAGTCAAGGCCACCATCCAGCGTCTAGGCGGCCATCTGGCCGGGATGATCATGCCGAACATCGGCGCGTTCATCGCCTGGGGCCTGATCACCGCGCTGTTCATCCCCACCGGCTGGCTGCCGGACAAGGAGCTGGCCGCGCTGGTCGACCCGGTCATCAAGGCCCTGCTGCCGATCCTCATCGCCTACACCGGCGGCCGCATGGTCCATGGGCAGCGCGGCGCGGTCGTCGGCGCGGTGGCGGCGATGGGCGTGGTCGTGGGCTCGGACATCCCGATGTTCCTGGGCGCGATGATCGTCGGTCCGCCCGCCGCCGTGATTCTGAAATATGTGGACAAGTTCACTGAGCAGCGGACCCGGGCCGGGTTCGAGATGCTGGTGGACAACTTCACCGCCGGCATCGTGGGCGCCGCGATGGCCGTGGCCGGGGTGCTGGGCATCGGGCCGGTCGTCCGGGTCGTCACCGACGCGGCGGGCCAGGCGGTCGAGTGGCTGATCACCAACAACCTGCTGCCGGTGGCCTCGGTGCTGATCGAGCCGGCCAAGGTGCTGTTCCTGAACAACGCGGTCAACCACGGCGTGCTGGGGCCGCTGGGGGTGGCCGAGGCGGTGCGGCAGGGCAAGTCGATCCTGTTCATGCTGGAGTCGAACCCCGGCCCCGGGCTCGGGCTGCTGGTGGCGTACCTGCTGTTCGGGCCGCGTCCGCTGCGGCCGAGCACGCCCGCCGCGATGATCATCCACTTCTTCGGCGGCATCCACGAGATCTACTTCCCGTACGTGCTGATGAAGCCGCGGCTCATCCTGGCCGTCATCGCGGGCGGCGCGGCCGGCGTGTTCACCTTCATGATCACCGGCGCGGGCCTGGTCGCCACGCCCTCCCCCGGCAGCATCTTCGCCTACCTCGCGGTGACGCCGCGCGGCGGCTGGCTCGGCTCGATCGCCGGGATCGCGGTGGCCGCGGCCGTGTCGTTCGCCGTCGCCGCCGTGCTGCTGGGCTTCGGCCGGGGCGAGAAGGAGCCGGCGCCGGACGTCCCCGGCCCGCAGGACGCCGTCGCGGACCCGCCGGCGCCCGAACCCGCCAGCCCCGAACCCGCGAGCCCCGAACCCGTCAGGACCGAACCCGTCAGGACCGAACCCGTCAGGACCGAACCCGTCAGCAAGGAGGCGTGAGCCGTGGCCGGCATCGACAGCAAGGACATCCACAAGATCGTCGTGGCCTGCGACGCGGGCATGGGCAGCAGCGTCATGCTCGCCTCACAGCTCCGCAAGCAGCTCAAGGAGAGCGGCGTCACCGTCGAGCACACCCCGGTGAACTCCATCCCCGCCGACGCCGACGTCGTCGTGTGCCACTCCGGGCTGGCCGCCCGGGCCAGGGCCGCCGCGCCGGGCAAGGCGCTGGTGTCCTTCCAGGTCTTCCTCGGCGACCCGGCGGTGACCGCGCTGGTGAACACCATCAGGAACGGCGGCGCCGTCGATGCGTGAGGACCTGCTCGACGCGCGGGCGATCCTGCTGCACGAGAGCGCGGCCTCGCGGGAGGAGGCCGTCCGCCGGTGCGGGCGGGTGCTGGTGGAGGTGGGGGCGGTCGCGGAGCCGTACGTCGAGGCGATGCTCGAACGCGAGCGCACGATCTCCACCTACGTCGGCGAGGGGGTGGCCGTCCCGCACGGCACGGCCGCCTCCAAGCGGGACGTCACGCGCGACGCGATCTGCGTCGTGCGCTTCCTCGGCGGGATCGACTGGGACGGCGAGCGCGTCACGCTGTGCGTGGGCATCGCCGCCGCCGGCGACGGGCACGTGCCGCTGCTGGCGGCGCTGGCCGAGATCCTGCTCGACCCCGACCGGGCCAGGGCGTTGCGCGAGGCGACGGAGCCGGGCCAGGTGCTGAAGGAGCTGACGTGAAGGTAGCCAGGTTCCACGCCCCGGGCGACATCAGGATCGAGGACGCGCCGGAGCCGCAGGCCGGGCCGGGCGAGCTGAAGATCCGGGTGCTGCGTACCGG
>NZ_JBSFGJ010000312.1:0-11170 GCF_053596515.1 Nonomuraea sp. NPDC001684 | reverse complement strand
GCCCGCCCGCCGCCTGGCCGCGCCGGAGCCCGCGCGCCCCTGGCGGGGCGTCGCGGACGCCCGCACCCCCGGCCCGCCCGCCCCGCAGCGGCCCGGCCGCATGGCCTGGGTGCCGGGCCTGGAGATCGACCCGGCCACCTCGGCCGAGGACTGCCTGTTCCTCGACGTCTGGACGCCCTCCGCCGAGGGGCGCCGCCCGGTGCTGGTGTTCCTGCACGGCGGCGCGTTCGTCTTCGGCTCCGGCTCCCAGGCGATGTACGACGGCACCGCGCTCGCCCGGGACCACGGCCTGGTCGTGGTGACCGTGAACTACCGGCTCGGCCTGCCGGGCTTCTGGCACGGCGACGGCGTGCCGGCCAACCTGGCGCTGCGCGACCAGATCGCCGCCCTGGAGTGGGTGCGCGCCAACATCGCGGCCTTCGGCGGCGACCCGGCGAACGTCACCCTGGCCGGGCACTCGGCGGGCGGCACCTGCGTGCTGGCCCTGATGACGTGCGCGCCCGGCCTGTTCGCGCGGGCGGCGGCGATGAGCCCCGTCCCGTACGGGTTCCGCACGCCCGCCGAGGCCGCCGACTGGACCTCGGTGGCGCGTTCCGCGCTCGGCGGCGACCCGTACGCCGTGCCGCTCGCCGGGCTGCTGGCCGCCGAGGAGGCCGCCGTACGCGCCTGCGCCCCGGCCGCGGGGCTGCTGCCCGCCGCGCCCGTCGTGGACGGCGAGCTGCTGGCCGTCCACCCGGTGGAGGCCGTCCGCACGGGCGCCGCCGCGCGCGTCCCGCTGCTGGTGACGACGACGGCCGAGGAGACCCGCCTGTTCACCGCGATCGGCCAGGACGGCCTGGACACCGGCGAGCTCTTCGCCGGGCCCGCCCAGGAGCTGGCCGACGCCCATCACGGCCCCGCCGGGCACCACGTCTGCGGGCACCGCTCGCCGATGAGCCACGCCGGGGTCGCCCTGGGCGCCTGCCATCTGGCGGACGTCCCCCTCTACCTCGGCACCCACGGAACCCCGCTGACCGGCACGGGCCCCCAGGTGGACGCCCTGGCCCACGCGATGAGCACCACCTTCGCCCGCTTCTGCCACGACGGCACAGGCCCGTGGATCACCACGGCCGGCCGCGAGGCGGACGGGCTCACGGGCCGTCGGGGGTGGTGAGGGGGTGGCCGGGGAGCGGGGTGGACAGGATCATGGTGCTGGAGGGCGGGCCGTAGACCGCCAGGCGGTCGATCAGGTCCTCGAAGGCGACCATGGAGACGGCCACGATCCGCAGGATGCTGCACACGTCGCCGGTGACCCGGTGGATCTCGCGGACCTCCGGCCAGCCGGCCACCTCGGGGTCGCGCAGCACGCAGCGGGTGCCGTAGCAGGACATGCGGATGAAGGCCGAGACCGGCCAGCCGGCCCGCACCGGGTCCACCGTCGCGTGGTAGCCGGTGATCACGCCCGACTCCTCCAGCTTCCGTACGCGGTCGGCCACCGAGGGCGCGGACAGGTGGACCCTGCGGGACAACTCCTTGAGGGAGAGCCGGGCGTTGTCCTGGAGTTCGCGCAGCAGCTCCCAGTCGGTCTCGTCCACGATCATCCCTTCCGTTCGTAAGCCCCAAATCACGATTTATACCGAAACATAAGCCTATATGGCGATATAGCCTTCCATATGGCATTCCTTCTCCACCATCCCGACGCCATCATGGGGACAGCAAGGCTAAGAGAAGGGCAAGCGCGTGGACGCGACGCGACAGTTAGCAGCAGTGCGGCCGACCACGGCGGAGGAACGCGCCGCAAGGTCCAGGGCGACGGGCGGAGCTCCCACCCTGGACTTCCAGACCCGCACCCCCTACGACGCCTACGTCCGCACCGACGTGCTGCACGACCTGCAGCACCCGATGAGCGACGACGCGGGCGAGATGTCGTTCCTGATGATCACTCAGGTGATGGAGCTGTACTTCAAGCTCATCGCCTTCGAGCTGCGCAACGCGCAGGAGCGGCTGCGGGCCGACGACGTGTGGGCCGCGCTGGACCCGCTCCGCCGTACCGTGCTGCACCTGGAGGGCCTGAACGCGAGCTGGCGAGGCCTGCGCTGGATGACCCCCGCCGACTTCAACCGCTTCCGGGACGAGCTCGGCGAGGCCAGCGGCCTGCAGTCGGCGATGTACCGGCACGTGGAGTTCCTGCTGGGGCTGAAGAACCCGGCCCTGCTGCGCCCGTTCAGACGCCAGGACCGCACCCACCGCGACCTGCTCACCACCCTGGAGTCGCCGAGCCTGTGGGACGACGCCATCGCCCTGCTGGCCCGGCTCGGCCACGACCTCCCCCGCGAGCTGCTGGAGCGCGACTTCGCCGTCGAGCACGAGCCGCACCCGGCCGTCGAGCGGGCCTGGGTCGAGGTGTACCGCGACACCGGCCCCGGCAACGCGCCGCGGCTGCTCGGCGAGGCGCTGACCGACGTGGCCGAGCAGTTCGGCGACTGGCGCTACCAGCACGTGACGGCGGTCCGCCGGTCGATGGGCGCCAAGCCCGGCAGCGGCGGCTCCAACGGCCTGGCCTGGCTGGAACGCAGCATGGCGCGGGTGGTCTTCCCCGAGCTGTGGTCCGCCCGGACCCACATGTGAAGAACGGACGACACGTGATCGACGACTGGAAGCCCGCCGAGCAGGACGCCCTGCGCCGCGACCGCGACGACCCGGGCCACCGCGAGCTGTTCCTCATCCCGCCCGCCGACGGCGGCGGCCACCCCGAGTGCGCCTACTTCGCCGGCAACTCCCTGGGCCTCCAACCCCGGGCGACCGCGGCGGAGCTGGCCGAGGACCTGGAGGCCTGGGCCCGGCTCGGCGTGGAGGGACATCTGGAGGGTGCCCGCCCGTGGCTGCCCTACCACGAGCGGCTCACCGGCCCGGCCGCCCGGCTGGTCGGCGCGCTGCCCGAGGAGACCGTGGCGATGAACTCGCTGACGGTCAACCTGCACCTGCTGATGGTCTCGTTCTACCGGCCGCGCGGCACGCGGACCCGGATCCTCATCGAGGACACCGCGTTCCCCTCCGACAGCTACGCCGTGCGCAGCCAGGCCCGCCTGCACGGCCTCGACCCGGACGAGACGGTGGTCCGGCTGCGCGACGGCCGGGAGGTGCTGGACTACCTGGACCGCGAGGGCGACACGGTCGCGCTGGTCCTGCTGGGCGGCGTCAACTACCTGACCGGCGAGCTCATGGACATCCC
Source organism: Nonomuraea sp. NPDC001684 (assembly GCF_053596515.1). NCBI lineage: Bacteria > Bacillati > Actinomycetota > Actinomycetes > Streptosporangiales > Streptosporangiaceae > Nonomuraea > Nonomuraea sp. NPDC001684. The sequence continues at coordinate 7,959 of NZ_JBSFGJ010000312.1, read as the reverse complement.
GGCGATCACCGCGGCCGGCCGGGCGAGCGGCGCGGCCGTCGGCTGGGACCTGGCGCACGCCGCCGGGAACGTGCCGCTGGAGCTGCACGCGTGGGGGCCGGACTTCGCCGCCTGGTGCTCCTACAAGTACCTCAACTCCGGGCCCGGCGCCCTCGGCGGCGTGTTCGTCCACCAGCGGCACCTGGGCGACCCGGCGCTGCAGCGGCTGGAGGGCTGGTGGAGCACCGAGCAGGCGACCCGGTTCGAGATGGCGCCGGTCTCCCGGCCGCCGGCCAGCGCCGACGCCTGGCAGGTCTCCAACCCGCCGATCTACGCGATGGGCCCGGTGCGCACCTCGCTCGGCGTCTTCGACCGGATCGGGATGACCGCCCTGCGGGCCCGCAGCGTACGGCTCACCGCGTACCTGGAGAGCCTGCTCGACCGGGTCACCCCCACCAGGCCGCTCACGGTGGTCACGCCGCGCGACCCCGCCCGCCGGGGCTGCCAGCTCTCCCTGCGCGTCGAGCGCGGCGGCGCGGCCGAGCTGACCCGGCGGCTGCGTCACGAGCACGGGGTGATCGCCGACGCCCGCGAGCCGGACGTCGTCCGCCTGGCGCCGACGCCCCTGTACTCGACCTACCACGACTGCTGGCGCGCCGCCGTCGCGCTGGCCGAGTGCGTCGAGGAGGACCGATGAACGTCACCGTGGTCGGCGCGGGCCTGACCGGCTGCCTGCTCGCCTGCTATCTGGCCCGGCGCGGCCTCGACGTGACCGTCTACGAACGGCGGCCCGACCCGCGCGCCGGGCTCGCCGAGCGCGGCCGGTCGATCAACCTGGCCATCTCCGAACGCGGGCTGGACGCGCTGCGCCGGATCGGCCTGGAGGAGCAGGTCATGGCCGGCGCGCTGCCCATGCGCGGCCGGATGATCCACCCGGTGGACGGGCCGCTGAACTTCCAGCCGTACAGCCACGACGGGGTGCGCTCGATCAACTCCATCAGCCGCGGCGCGCTCAACAACACGCTGCTGGACGCCGCGGAGTCCGCGCCCGGCGTGAAGATCTTCTTCGGGCACCGGCTGACCGGCCTGGACCCGGCGACCGGCGCGATGGAGTTCGACACCGAGGCCGGCCCGGTGCGCGCGGCGGCCGGCGTGGTGCTCGGCGCCGACGGGGCCGGCTCGGCCGTGCGGGCCGAGCTGGTGGCCCACCGGGGCATCCGGGAGAGCCTGGACTTCCTCGGCCACGGCTACAAGGAGCTGACGATCCCGCCCGTGGCCGGCGAGTTCGCCTTCGACCCCGGCGCCCTGCACATCTGGCCGCGCGGCACCTCGATGATGATCGCGCTGCCCAACCCCGACCGCTCCTTCACCTGCACGATGTTCTGGCCGACCGAGGGCACGTCGAGCTTCGCCTCGCTGAGCGGCCCGGCCGCGATCGAACGCCACTTCCGCACCCACTACCCGGACGTGCCCCCCCTCGCGCCCGGTCTGGTAGGGGAGTACATGGAGAACCCGGTCGGCCGGCTCGGCACCGTCCGCTGCGCGCCCTGGCAGACGGACGGCCGGGTCGGCCTGATCGGCGACGCCGCGCACGCCATCGTGCCCTTCTACGGCCAGGGCGCCAACTGCGGCTTCGAGGACGTGACCGTGCTCGACCGGTGCCTGACGGAGACCGGCGGCGACTGGTCCCGCGCGCTGCCGCTGTTCGAGTCGCGGCGCAGGGACGACACCGACGCGATCGCCGAGATGGCGCTGGCCAACTTCGTCGAGATGCGCGACAAGGTCGCCTCCCCGGTGCACCGGCTGACCAAGAGCGTCGAGCACCGCCTCGAACGCGCGCTGCCCGGCCGCTACGTGTCGCGGTACGAGCTGGTGTCGTTCTCCACGGTGCCGTACGCGCAGGTCCGGCGGCGGGTCCGGCGGCAGCACCTGCTGCTGGCCGGGGCCGCCGGGGCCGGGGCCGCGCTGCTGGCGGCGGGCGCGGCCGGGCTCGCCCGGCTCGGCTCCCGCCGGTCCGGCGGGAGGTGAGGGTGGAGAACCGTGCCGTCCTGACCCGCCCGGCGCCCGGCCCGCTCCGGACCCTGCGGTACGGGGACGACGCCGACCAGGTGATCGACCTGTGGCCGGGCGACGGACCCGTGGTGGCGCTGGTGCACGGCGGGTTCTGGCGCCCGGAGTACGACCGGACGCACCTGCGGCCCATGGCCAACGCGCTGCACCGGGCGGGGTGCGGCGTGGCCGCCGTCGAGTACCGCCGCAGGCCGGGAGATCCGGCGGCGGCGGTCGCCGACCTGCGGGCCGCGGTCGGCCTGCTGCGTCCCTCGGTGGTCGTCGGCCACTCGGCCGGCGGTCATCTCGCCATGTGCGCCGCGCCGGACGGGACCGCCGTCCTCGCCCTGGCACCGGTCGCCGACCTGCGGCTGGCCGCGCGGCTGGACCTCGACGACGGCGCGGTGGCCGACTTCCTCGGCGGGCCGCCGGACGACCATCCCGGCCTGGACCCGGTACGCCTGCCGGACCGGACGGGCCCGCTGGTGATCGTGCACGGCACGGCGGACGAGCGGGTCCCCGTCCAGGTCTCGGAGTCGTACCTGGCGGCCCACCCGGGGACGTCGCTGGTGCGCGTCCCGGGGGCGGGCCACTTCGTGCTCATCGACCCGGAGAGCCGTACCTGGCCGCTGGTCAGGCGTGAGCTGACCGCCCTCCTGTCCGCCTGACGGCGTCCGCCGCGAGCAGCGCCGCGCCGAGCTGCACCGCGACCAGCGAGCGCAGCGGGATCGGCGTGCCCTGCGCGTCGGCCTCGGCCTGCTCGAACCACTCGTCGAAGCGCGCGCCGAGCCGGGCGCGCTCGGCCCGGACGGCGGGCGTCGCGTTGCCCGCGGCCAGCTCGGCGTCCAGCATGCGCAGGTAGGTGCCGCAGTACCGCAGCCTCATGGAGTGCACGAGCTGCCGGCCGCCGACCACCTCGGCCACCGTGGCCGGGCGGTCGGTGCCGGGCAGGTCCTCCCACTCGCTGATGAACTCGTCGTGGGCCCCGACGAAGTCCTCCAGCGCCCGGCGGAAGGGGGAGGACACGGTCAGGTCGCCCTTGGCGCGGGCGAGCGAGGCGGCCAGCTCCCCGATCAGCTCGCGCTGCCCGGCCAGGAAGTCGCGGATCGTCTCGTGGTACTTCTGGCCGGTCGGGGTCTGGTCGGCGACGCGGGGGTCGGCCCAGTAGGGCAGCTCGGCGATCAGGTGCAGGGCGCCGAAGCGCTCGGCGTAGTCGATGCTGCCGCCGCCGATGCCGTACGTCGCGGCGATGTCGGCGCCGCGCGGCGTCAGGTAGGCCGCCGGCGCGATCTGGACGGCGCCCGGCAGCTCCGGCGGGCCCATGTGCAGCGGCAGGCCCTCGGCCGTGGCGATGGCGGTCAGGCGGGCGGCGAGCGCGGGGTCGTCGCGGCTGAGGTAGTAGAAGGCGCCCTGGAGCTCGCCGTTGTGCAGGGAGTAGACGAGGGCGGGCCGGACCTCGTCCATCAGCCGCATCAGCGCCTCGGTCTCCGGCAGCGTGCGGTCGAAGAAGTAGTCCTCGCCGGTCAGCGGGAAGGTCCATTCGACCTGGTCGGCCTCGGCCGGGCGGTAGAAGTGCTCGGCGTAGGCGCGGCGGTCGCTCGGGCGGGCGTACCAGCCCTCGTTGAGCCGGGCGCCGTCGGGGTCGACGCAGGGGACGAGGTGCCAGCGGAAGCCGAAGTCCTCCCGCAGCGCGGCGTCCTCGACGAGCTGCCGCAGCAGCGTGCTGACAGTGAGCGCGCCGATGGGCTCGTTGGGGTGGGGGCCGCCGATGATCACGGCGTCATGGGGACCCGCGCCGATGGTGGCCACGCGCAGCGGCTCGCCGAGGCGGGAGGTGCCGATGCGGCGCAGGCGCACCAGGTCGGGATGGGCGGCGGCGAGGTCGTCGAGCTCGGCGTGCATCTGGTCCACCGTCGGGAACGCGGTGAAGCCGGGCACGCGGCTCATGTGGGGGGCGACGTCCATTTCGGGCCTCCTGATAATCTGGATTATTCTAGTAAATCAGATTATCTTTACGGCATGCAGGAGATGTCATGCGGCTGACCAGAGCGGAAAGCAAGGCCGCCAACAAGCGCGCGCTGATCGAGGCCGCCCGCGAGATCGTCGGCAGGGACGGCTCGAAGGCCAAGCTGGAGGACATCACCGAGCTGGCCGGTCTGACCACGGGGGCGGTCTACTCGTTGTTCGGCGGCAAGAACGGGCTGATGGCCGCCATGGTCGACGACTACGTCGGCCCGCTCGACCTGCGCACGCCCGAGACCGGCAGGTTCGGCCCGCGGCTGGCGGAGGTCGTGGCCGAGATCGCCCGCCGCTTCCTGCGCATGTCGGCCGACCCGCAGGCGGCCGGCCGGATGTTGTTCGAGACGCGCGTGCTCGACCTCGTGCTCAACGACCCCGACCTGCGCCGCAGGCTCAACACCTCGATCAGGTCGACCGAGGTCGAGCTCGCCGCGCTGTTCACCGGCCGCGAGCACGGCGGGGCCGCCGTCACCGCGGAACAGGCGCTGCGCCTGGCCCGCGCCCTGAGGGCCCTGCTGTCCGGGCTCGGCCAGAACGTCGTGCTCGGCGCCCACGAGGCCGACGAGCAGTTCTTCGTCGAGACCGCCCTGGCGCTGATCACGCCGACGGTGCTCGGACCGGCCTAGATCACGGCCGGGGTTCGGGGGGACCACACGGCCGCACGTCACCCCACCCCGAAAGGCAGAACCATGTCCAGATCCGGCTTCGGCGTCATCGGCGCGCCGGTGTTGTACATCGGCGTCCTCCAGACCATGGAGATGACGCTCTCGCCCGCGCTCCCGCTCGTCCAGCAGGACCTGGGGGCCTCGCCCGGCGCGCTCGCGTGGATCTTCACCGGCTCGCTGATCAGCTCGGCGATCAGCACCCCCATCGTCGGCCGCCTGGCCGACATGTACGACAAGCGGCGCGTGCTGCTCGCGCTGATGGCGCTCAGCGGCGCCGGGGTCCTGCTCTCCGCGCTGGCGCCGAACATCACCCTGCTGATCGCCGGCATGGCGATCGAGGGCATCTGGCTGGGCGTGCTGCCCCTGACCGTCGGGTTGTTCCGCGACACCCTCACCCCCGAGCGCGCCGCCACCGGCAACGGCCTGGTCGTCGGCGTCGCCGCGCTGGCCAGCGCACTCGGCCTCATCCTGGCCGGGCCCATCACCTCGGCCCTCGGCTACCGGTCGCTGTTCCTGCTGGCCGTGGCCGGCGTGGCGGCGGCCGCCCTGCTGGCCTGGTTCACCGTGCCGTCCACCCCGCGCGCGGCCGGCGGTCGCGTCGACTGGGCGGGCGGGCTGCTGCTCGGCGGCGGCGTGGCCCTGGTCATGCTGGGCCTGACCGCCGTCTCCAGCTGGGGTTGGACGTCCCCGGCCACGCTCGCCCTGTTCGCCGCCGCCGTGCTGACGCTGGGCCCGTGGGTGGTCGTCGAGCTGCGCGTCGCCGACCCGCTCGTGGACCTGCGGCTGCTGGCCGGACGCACCCCGGCCGGGGTGACCGCCATGGGGGTGCTGCTCGGCTTCGCCTCCTTCGGCCTCGTCGTCGCCCTGCCGATGATGCTGGCCGCGCCCGCCGGCACCGGGTACGGCCAGGGCGCCGACACCCTGTGGATCGGCATCTACATGTTCCCCATGGGCGTCGCGGGCACCGTGATCGCGCCGCTGGTCGGGCCGATGACCAGGCTGCTCGGGCGGCGGGCGGTGCTGGTGCTGGGCAGCGTGCTCGTCTGCGCCGGGACCGGCGGGCTGGCCCTGTGGCACTCCGCGCCCTGGCAGGTCATGGCCGCGGTGACGGTCATCGGGCTGGGCGCCTCCATCGGCCTCACCGCCGGGCTCAACGCCGTGGCCGCCGACGTGCCGGGCGAGCGCGCGGCCGGGGTCAGCGGCGTGGTCTTCGTCGCCAAGAGCATCGGCGGCACGTTCGGGGCCCAGTTCGGCGCCATGGTGCTGGCCTCCGGCGCCGTCGCGGGGGTGCCCACCGAGCAGAGCTTCGTGGACACGTACCTGCTGTCGGCGGCGCTGGGCCTGCTGGCCGTCGCCGCCGCCTTCGTGATCCCCGCGACTGTGCGGAAGACGCAAGCAGGGCAGGCGGTTTCTGCCCTGGCGACGAAGCCGTCCGTCCGCCCCGGTGAAAGCCTGTGACGATGACGAACGTCTACATCTCCATCGACATGGAAGGCGTGGCGGGCATCGCCACCATGGACCAGGTCTCCCGCGCCGGCCACGGCTACCCGCGGGCCCAGCGCCTGATGACCGCCGAGGCCAACGCCGCCATCGAGGGCGCCTTCGCGGCCGGGGCCGCCAGCGTCCTGGTCAACGACAGCCACGGCACCATGGACAACCTGCTGCACGAGGAGCTCGACCCGCGCGCCCGGCTGATCTTCGGCACGCCCAAGCTCGACTGCATGGCCGAGGGCGTCTCGGCCGAGCACGACGTGGCCATGTTCCTCGGCTACCACGCCGCCGCCGGCTCGCCGGGCGTGCTCGCCCACACCTACTCCTCGCACTTCTACGAGGTGCGGCTCAACGGCGCCATCGTCTCCGAGGCCGAGGTCAACGCCCTCCAGGCGGCCGCCGTCGGCGTGCCGGTGGGGCTGCTCACCGGCGACGACGTCATCTGCGACGTCGCCGGCAAGGCGTTCCCCGGGGTGCGCACGGTCGCCGTCAAGATCGCTCACGGGCACACCGCGGCCGACAGCCTCTCGCCGTCCGAGGCGCGGCGGCTGATCAAGGAGGCGGCGGCGGAGACCGTGCGCTCGGCCGGGGAGCTGCGGCCGGTCGAGCTGCCCGGCGTGCTGGAGCTGGAGATCGACATGCCCACCACGCCCGCCGCCGAGCTGGGCGAACTGGTGCCGGGTGTGCGCCGGATCGCCGACAAGACGCTCGCGGCCACCTTCACCACCCCGAGGGAGGTGCTCGGATGCGTGACGACCTGCTACCACCTGGCGGCGGACGCCATGATCGCCAGGATGGCCCTGTACGGCAGACCAACCAGGTAGCCCCCAGGTTTGCCGCTCCGGACAAGCGTTTCGAACCCGGACATCCAGATACTTGAACGATGGATTTTGAGCAGGTAGAACGCGCGCTCGACGCCCTTCCCGGCCTCCGCTCCGGCGGGCCGGGTCTGGCCGTCGGGGTCTACGCCGACGGCAAGGTGCTGCACACCGCGGCGAGGGGCGTGGCCACCGTCGAGTTCGGCGTCCCGATCGACTCCCGTACCCGCTTCGACATCGCCTCCATCAGCAAGCAGTTCACCGCCGCGTGCCTGCTGCTGCTGGCCCGCGACGGCAGGCTGAGCCTGTCGGACGACGTCCGCGAGCACGTCCCCGAGCTGCGGCTCGGCGTGCCCGTCACGCTCGACCAGTGCCTGCGGCACACCGGCGGCCTGCCGGAGTGGTACGGCCTGCAGGCCGTCACCGGCGTCCCGTTCACCTTGATGGACGAGGAACGGCTGATGAAGATCGTGGCGGGCATGCGCCGGACCACGTTCGAGCCCGGCACCCGTTTCTCCTACTCCAACACCGGCTACGTCCTGGCCGCCGTCGTGATCCGGCGGCTCACCGGCCGGTCGCTGGCCGACTTCGCCCGCGAACGGCTCTTCGAGCCGCTCGGCATGGACGACACCGTCTTCCGCGACGACGCCTCCGTCCCGCTGCCGCGGATGGCCTACGGCTACGACGGCGCCGGCGCGCGGGCCGACACGCAGGAGAGCGCGGTCGGCGACGGCGGCCTGGTGACCGGCGTCGCCGACCTCGCCCCCTGGTTCGGCTTCCTGGCCGACGGCCGGGTGCTGGGCGCCGACGTGCGCAGCGCGCTGCTGGAGCGCACCACGCTCGCCGACGGCGCCGTCCTGCGGTACGCCCGCGGCATCTGCCACCTGACCGTCGGCGAGCTGGACGCCTACGGCCACGCCGGCGGCATGCACGGCTAC
>NZ_JBSFGJ010000311.1:0-11176 GCF_053596515.1 Nonomuraea sp. NPDC001684 | reverse complement strand
GCCCGACCGTCCGTGGTGTCGCCATGAACCCCGTTGACCACCCGCACGGTGGTGGTGAGGGCAAGACGTCCGGCGGTCGCGCGTGCAGCAGCGCCTCCAGCATCTCCTCGGCCCGGCCGCGGGCGGCGGCCAGCTTGACCAGCCGGTGGGCGTCGAAGGTGTTCACCGGCCGGGCCAGGTGCAGGTTCAGCTCCAGGCCCTCGGCCGCGCCCACCTCCCGGATGTGGGCGACGCGGGCGGGAGCCTGCTCCCCCCACCAGCCCGCCATGGCCTCGGCGGCGGTCGGGCCGGGGGTGCGGCCCTCGTCGGGCGCGAGTTCGTGGCTGCGCCAGACGACCTCGACGCCGTCGCGGGCGGGGTGCCCGGCCAGCGCGCGGGACAGGCGCCGCTTGCCGATGTAGCACCAGGGGCACAGCACGTCGGCGTAGATCTCGAGCTTCATGAACGTCCTGTCCTGATCGGGGAAGCGGTCGGGGGGCCAGGACATCGTGCAATCTCAACCGCGCTTGAGGTCAACCCGGCGGCGGAGGCCGCGCCGGGAGTCCCGGCGCGGCCTCGATGGGGGGACGGGCTCAGCGGGTCGTGATCTCGCTGGCGGACAGGTTGCCCCAGGTGTGGTTGGCGGCCTTGACGACCAGGCGCACCTGGGTGGTGGTGACCGGCGCGGGCAGCGGCACCGACCGCCGCTCGACCGTGGCGGTGTTGCTCGCCCAGCTGATCGCCGCGCCGGCCGTCCGGGTCACCCAGGCCGAGCCGTCCCAGGTCTGGACGTCGAGGGAGGTGATGCCCTGGCCCTGGCCGAAGTGGGTGGCCAGCACGACCTCGCCGACCGTCCTGGGGTTGGGGAAGGTGAGCGTGATCGTGCCCGGATAGGTGACGCCGGAGGACGGGCTGGCCCAGGTCGTGTAGTCCCAGCCGTCGGTGAGGGCGGCGGGGGTGGTGCTCTGGCCGTCGCCGAAGGAGGTGGTCACGGTCGCGGCCGGCTCGGACCGGCCCGCGCCCGCCGTCCGCTGGACGGCGCCGAGGTCGGGCATGCCCGAGGGCAGGGCCGTGCCGGAGACGTCGCGGCCGCCGTCGGAGGCGATCTCCAGGCCCTGCCGCAGGACCGGGGACGACGCCGTCGGGAGGTAGCCGGACAGGTCGGCGAGCGTGGTGGCGGCGCCAGGGGCGGTCAGCAGCGGGTTGCCGGACAGGGCCGCCCGGTCGCCGCCGGGCACCGGCCCGGACCAGTAGAGGTTGCGGTCGTACTGCACGGCGCCGCCGTCGTTGTAGGGCAGGTTGGCGCCGTTGTGGATGACGTTGTAGCGCAGCCGGACGTTGCTCACCGAGCTGCTCCACACCTTCACCAGGCTGAACGAGGCCCGGTCCGGATGGTTCTGGATGAACGGCGTCAGCGGGACCCAGATGGTGTTGTTGTAGGCGTCGATGTTCCTGGTGTTGGTGGAGAAGGCGAAGACCTGGTTGGCGTCGTTCTGGCTGACGTTGTAGCGGATAGTGGCCTCGGCCGGTCCGGTGCCGGTCGAGACGGCGATGAAGAAGCCGCCCTCGTTGTCGTGGCTGAAGTTGTACTGGACCAGGCTGCGGTGGACGGAGGCGTCGGCGTCGAAGGCGTTGCCGTCGCTGGCCAGGCCCCAGTACTTCGTCCCGGACACCTCGTTGAACTGGACGACGGTGTCGTCGGCCCCGGCCCACCAGATGCCGACGTTGCCGTGGTTCTGGGCGGTTCTGGCGACCCGGTTGCGTTCGATGAGCGCGCCCTGGGCCTGCATGACGGTGATGCCGCCCGCCGAGATGTCGTGCACGTCGTTGCCGCGGACGACGACGCCCGTGCTCGGCGTCCAGGGCCGGTAGTCGGCGGCGGGGATGCCCATGAGGTCGCTCCACAGGTTCGTCCAGCCTTCGCGCTGCATCCACTGCGACCAGGTGACGATCCCGTACGAGCGGGAGTCGGCGACCTCGTTGCCCTCGATGAGCAGGTCCTGGTAGTAGGTGGCGGTGTTCTTGCCCAGCGCGCTGACGATGATCCCGCCCGCCGACGGGTTGGAGGACTGCGAGCCGGAGGCGGCGCCCTGGATGGCGTGCACGTAGTTGCCGCGCACGGTGATCCGGGGGACGGCGCCGAGGTCGGTCGCGGTGACCGCGATGCCGATGCGCGGCGTGCTCCCCGACCCGGTGTTGGTCACCTCGAAGCCGTCCAGGACGACGTCGTGCAGGTCGGCGAGCTTGACGGCCGCGTCCACGACGCCGCCGCCGGCGATGGACGGCCGGGCGCCGGCGCCGTAGGAGGTGAAGGTGACCGGGCTGCCGGCCGAGCCCGAGCCGCGCGGCGCGAGCCGTCCGGTCCACTGCCCGCCCGCCTTGAAGCGGACGGTGTCGCCGGGCTGGAAGGTCTGGGCGTTGACCTTGTCCAGGGTCCGCCACGCGGTGGACGGTGAGTGCCCGTCGGCCGCGTCGTTCCCTGCGGGGTCGACGTAGTAGGAGGTGGCGGCGTAGGCCGGGGCGGGCGCGGCCACGAAGGTCAGGACCAGCGCGGCGCACGGTAAGAGAACTCGGAACACGGCAACTCCTGGGGAGAGGTGACGGTCGGGCGCCCGAGTTACTAATTAATCAAGGTTTAATATCTTGCCTGAAGAGGGTCAGGTCAAGAGGGAGATCCACGTCGTAGAGAAGCTCGTCCACGTGGTTGAGCGCGTGCCGTACGGCGCCGAGCACGACGGCCTGGTCGGCGAGGGTGGAGATCTCCAGGGCGGGCGGTTCGAGGCAGAGCGGGTCCAGGTGCCGGCGCAGCGGCTCCATGAGCACGTCGCCCGAGCGCGAGACGCCGCCGCCCACCACCACCAGGTCGGGGTCCACGGTCAGCACGATGGCGGCGATGCCCTCGGCCAGGTCGTGCGCGTACTGCTCGACCGCCCACCGGGCGGCGGGGTCGCCGTCCCTGGCCGCGGCGAAGACCAGCCCGGCCACCTCCTCCGGCGCGGCGCCGGGGGCGAAGTGCGCCAGGTGGTCCGGGGCGCGGTGCCAGCCGACCAGGTGCAGCGCGCCGATCTCGCCCGCCATGCCGCGCCCGCCGCGGTGCAGCTCGCCGCGCACCAGGATGCCGGCGCCGGTGCGCACGCCCGACAGCACGAACACCACGTCGTCCACCTCGCGGGCCACCCCGGCCCACCGTTCGGCCAGGGCGGCCAGGTTGCAGTCGTTCTCCACCAGGATCCGGCAGCGGTAGTCGCGGCCCACCTCCGCCGCCAGGTCCAGGCCCGTCCACTCGGGCAGCCCCACACACAGGCGGACCGTCCCGGACGGGCTCACCACGCCGGTGGTGCCCACGGCCACCGACAACACCTGGTCGGCGGTGACGCCAGCCTCCCCCAGCGCGGCCGCCATCGTCGCGCGGACGGCCGCCAGCCGCTCGGCCCTGCCGTAGTCGGCCTGCACGCGGGTGAAGCCGAGGCCGACGGGCTCGCCCTCCAGGTCGGTCACCTGGGCGCGGACGCTGGAGGAGCCGATGTCGACGCCGACGACGTAGCCGGTCGTGGCCCGGAACCGGTAGAGGCGGGCCGGGCGGCCCATCTGGCCGGCCTCGGGGGCGACCTCCTCCAGCCATCCGTGTCCGTGCAGCTCCTCGACCAGGCCCTCCACGGTCGGCCTGGACAGCCCGGCGCGGCGGGCCAGGTCGGTGAGCGGGACGACGCCCGCCGCGCGGATCGCCCGCAGCGTCGCGATCATGTTGATCCGCCGCAAGCGATGTGCGTCGCTTCCTTGGAGCGCGACCTTCCGCATGGACCCCCCTTGACAGTGCTGCCTGGCGACCAATACAAACAAGGACTAATAAAAACAGCTTTAATTACTAAGTGGCAAACCGGAAGGACATCGATGTCGGAACCCGTCGTCACGCTCGCCGTCGCGGGCGCGGGGCTGCGGAGCACGCTGTACGCCCGCCGGGCCCTGACGACCGGCCGCGCGAGGATCGTGGCCGTCGCCGAGCCTGATCCGCGACGCCGCGCCGCCTTCGCCGCCGAGCACGGCATCGCGCCCGGCAACGTCTTCGCCGACTGGGCCGACCTCGTCGCGGCGGGCCGGCTGGCCGACGCCATGATCATCGGCACCCAGGACCGGATGCACGCCGAGCCCGCCGTCGCCGCGGCCGACCTCGGCTACCACATCCTGCTGGAGAAGCCGATGGCCCCGACCGAGGAGGAGGCCGCGCGCATCACCGAGGCCGCCGAGCGCAACGGGGTCATCCTGGCCGTCTGCCACGTCATGCGGTACACCGACTACACGCGGGCCCTCAAGGCGCTCGTCGACCGGGGCGCCGTCGGCCAGATCATGAACATCCAGCACCTGGAGCAGGTCGGCTGGTGGCACCAGGCGCACTCCTTCGTCCGCGGGAACTGGCGCAACGAGGCGGAGTCGGCTCCGCTGCTGCTGGCCAAGGCCTGCCACGACCTCGACTGGATGGCCTACATCAAGGGCAGTCTGCCGCACCGGGTGTCCTCCTTCGGCGATCTCGTCTATTTCCGCGAGGAGCGGACCCCGGCCGGCGCCACGGCCAACTGCCTCGACTGCCCGGTGGAGGCCACCTGCCCGTACTCGGCCAAGCGGCTCTACCTGGGCTGCCTGGGCGACCCGGACAAGGAGTGGTGGCCGCTGTCGGCGGTCACCGCCGACCACACGGAGCGGGGCGTGCTGACCGCGCTGCGCGAGGGCCCGTACGGCAGGTGCGTGTTCGCCTGCGACAACGACGTGGTCGACAGCCAGGTGGTGAACCTGGAGTTCGCCGACGGCGCCACCGCCTCGTTCACCGTCACCGCCTTCGCCGCCCTGGAGCACCGCAAGACCCGGATCTTCGGCACGCACGGCTCCATCGAGGGCGACGGCGTGCGCCTGCGCCTGCACGACTTCCTCACCGACCGGATCACCGAGATCGACACCCGGACCGGCGCCGGGGCCTCGATGGCCGGCGGCCACGGAGGCGGCGACGACGGCCTGATGGACGCCTTCCTCGACGCCGTGGCCTGCGGCGACCCGGCGATGATCCGTTCCAGCGGTCACGAGAGTTTGGCCACGCACCGCGTGGTCTGGGCGGCCGAGCGCGCCCGCCTGTCCGGCACGGTGATCACTCTCGCCGAGCCCTCCCCCCTTGAAAGGTGACAACCATGACCAACGCCCTCTCCCGGACGGCCGCGCTGGTGGCGGTCGGCGCGCTCGCGTTCGGTGTGACCGCGTGCGGCAACAAGAACAGCGGCGGCCCGGCCGGGCAGGCCGAGCAGAAGTCCCTCGTCTACCGCTCCTCCTGGGGCGAGCAGGAGCCGCAGGCCAAGATCTTCAAGGCGATTCTGGACGACTTCGCCAAGCAGAACAACGTCAAGGTGGACGCGAAGTTCGTCGGCCGCAAGGGCACCGAGAACCTGCCCACCGAGATGGCCGCCGGCCAGGGCCCCGACCTGTTCGACGTCGCGACCGACAACCTGCCCGGCTGGCGGGCCCAGAACCTGAACGCCCCGCTGGACGACCTGCTCACCAAGCAGGTGCCCGGCGAGGGCAAGACCGTCGGCGACGTGCTGCCCGACTCGGTCCGGCAGGCCGCCTCCGACGACAAGGGGCTGGGCTTCCTCCCGCACACCGTGATCTCCACCGCCGTCTGGTACGACGCCGCCAAGCGCCCCGAGCTGGCCGACAACCCGCCGCGCAGCTGGGCGGACCTGATCGCCTTCCTCGACAAGGAGAAGGCCGCCGGCCGGACCGGCATCGGCCAGGACGGCACCATCCCCTTCTACAACGTCTACTGGTTCTACTCGGCCCTGGTCCGCGCCAACGGCGCCGGCAGCCTGCTGGCGCTGTCGAAGGACGCCGCCGCCTGGGACAAGCCCGAGGTGCTGGCCGCCGCCAAGCAGGTCGAGCAGCTCACCAAGGGCGGCTACTTCCAGAAGGACCACATGGCCACGAAGTACCCGGCCGCGCAGGACGACTGGGCGCAGGGCAACTCCGCCCTGAACATCAACGGCACCTGGCTGGCCAGCGAGGTCAAGGCGAAGACCCCGCCCGGCGCCAAGATCCGCTCCTTCCAGCTCCCGGCCGGCGGCAAGGACTCCGTCGAGGTCGGCGCGCTCGGCTGGGGCGTCAACGTCAAGGGCAAGAACGTCGAGACGGCCAAGGAGTTCCTGGCCTTCGCGCTGCAGAGCAAGTACCTGAGCCGCATCTCCACCGAGGCGCTCAACATCCCCTCGCGCCCCGACATCCCCGCCCCCGACTTCCTCGCCGACGTGCAGAAGGCGATCGCCGAGGCGCCCGCCGTGCACAAGACCTACGACACCCTGGCCGCCGACAAGGCCTACTGGGTGGACCTCCTGCTGCCCCTGGACGACCAGCTGCTGGCGGGCAAGATCGACGCCGCCGAGTTCGTCGCGCAGGGCAAGAAGAAGACCGCCGACTACCTCGCGAACAAGGGCTGACATGGCATACGGCTCCCTCGTTGCGGAGACGGCGCTCCCGTCGCGGGATCCGTACCGCGGCAAGATCCTGCGGCCGGCGCGGGAACGGGCCTTCTGGCCCTTCCTGCTGCCCGCGCTCGTGCTCTACACGCTGCTGTTCGTGCTGCCCTCCTTCTACGGCGTGTGGGTCAGCCTGTACCGCTGGGCCGGTCCTGGCGCCGAGATGGAGTGGCGCGGCCTGCGCAACTACCAGGCGCTGCTGCGCAACGACGCGTTCCTGCAGTCGTTCGCCAACACCTTCCTCCTGGCGGTCGCGGGCGGCGCGCTGGTCTTCGGGATCACGTTCCTGTCGATGATGGCGCTGCGCCACCTGAAGGGACGGGCCTTCATCCGGTCCGTCGTCTTCCTGCCGATGATCATCTCGGCGATCGCGGTCGGCGCCGCGGTCGGGTTCCTGCTCAACCCCGGCGGCGTCGTCAACCAGGTGCTGGGCTGGGCGGGCATCGACGGGCTCCCCTGGCTCGGCCCCGACCTGGTCTTCCGGTGCGTCATCGGCGGGCTGGTCTGGTCCTCCACCGGCTTCTACATCGCGCTGATGATGTCGGCCGTGGACGGCATCCCGCCCCACCTGTACGAGGACGCGGTGCTCGGCGGCGCGACCAAGTGGGAGCAGTTCCGCCACATCACGCTGCCGCTCACCTGGGACGTGTTCGCGGTCGCCGCCGTGTTGTGGGTGGTCAACAGCCTGAAAGTGTTCGAGATCGTGATCGCCTTCACCACCGGCGGCACGCCCGGCGCCCCGCCGCTGCAGGCCAGGACCGTGGCCGTGCAGCAGTACACGGTGATCACCGGGGGCGGCGTGCCCGAACTGGGGTCCGGCGCCGCGATGGGGGTGGTGGTGACCCTGATCACCATCGTGCTGATCGTCCTGGTGCGCCGCATCACCCGCCGAGAGAGCGTGGAGCTGTCATGACGACCGTCCCGGTGAGGCGTCCGCTGGCCCGGCTGCTGGGCGACCTGCTGCTGCCCCGGCTGACCGCCGTCGCCCTGTGGGCGTGGGTGGTCTTCAACCTGGCCCTGGTCGCCTGGGTCGGCCTGCAGTCGCTGAAGTCCTCCGGCGAGGTGTGGCTGCACCCGTTCGCGCTGCCCGACTCCCCCGCCTGGGAGAACTACGACTCGGCCTGGCAGGCCGGCCAGTTCTCGATCGCCGCGCTCAACAGCGTCGTGCTGACCGCGCTCGGCGCGTTCCTCATCGTCGTGATCGCGGCGCCGGCCGCCTACGCGCTGTCGCGGTCGTCGCGGCGGATCGCCGGGCCGATCACCGGGTTCTTCGCCGTCGGGCTGAGCATCCCGCTGCAGACCATGGCGATCCCGATCGTGGTGGCCAAGCTGTCGGTCTACACGTTCATGGAGGACTGGGTCACCGGCTGGTGGGACAACCGCATCACGCTGCTGGTGTTCGAGGTCGTCCTGTCGCTGCCGTTCGCGGTGTTCGTCCTGACCGGCTACTTCCGGTCGCTGCCCAGGGAGGTCGAGGAGGCCGCCGAGCTCGACGGCGCCGGGCCGCTGACGGCGTTCGTCCGCGTGATCGCGCCGCTGGCCCGGCCGGGCCTGACCACCGTGCTCGTGCTCAACGTGATCGGCCTGTGGAACTCCACCCTGCTGGTCCTGCTCATCACCCCGCTGCCCGAGGAGCGCACGCTCCCGGCGGCCCTGCTCAACCTGTACTCGACCATGCAGTACAGCTCCGACTGGGGCGGCCTGTTCGCCGGGATCGTGATCCTCATCTATCCGATGGTCATCCTCTACATCTGGCTCGGCCGGCGGGTCGTCGAAGGCATGACGGCCGGTATCGGCAAATGACCTGGAAAGGACGCCCGCTCTTGCGCGTCATCGTCACCGCTTTAACGCTGTTCGCCGGACTCCTGGCCGCCACCCCCGCGCAGGCCGCGACCGGCACCACCTACTACGTCGACGCCTCGGCCGGCGACGACGCCGCCGACGGGTCGAGCCCGGCCACCGCCTGGCGGAGCCTGGACAAGGCGAGCGAGCTGCGGCTCGGCCCCGGCGACCGGCTGCTGTTCCGGGCCGGGCAGCGCTGGACCGGCCGGCTCACCCTGAAGGGCGCCGGCGCGCCCGGCGACCCGGCGACGGTCGGCTCCTACGGCCAGGGCGCCAAGCCGCTGATCGAGGGCGGCGGGCTCGACGGCGCCGCCGTCACGATCGCCGACGTGCACGACTTCGTCGTGGACGGCCTCCAGGTGACCAACAGCGACGGCCGGGCCGTCTACCGCACCGGCGTCAACCTGTACGCCAAGGACTCCGGCAAGCTGGCGAACGTCACCCTGCGCAACCTCGACATCCACGACGTGGACGGCGCCGGCGGCCACAGCGTCGCCACCGCCGGGCTGCTGATCTCGATCAGGGGCAACCGGACGCCGACCTGGTTCGACCGGCTGGTCATCGAGGACAACGAGATCTCGAAGATCGGCTCCTACGGGATCATCATGTGGTCCACCTGGTCCCGCCGCAACGGCATGACCAGCCTCTACCCGGTCGAGACCGGCATCCCCGACAGCGAGGTGGTCGCCTGGACGCCGAGCACGGGCGTCGCCATCCGCGGCAACCACGTCCACGACGTGACCGGCGGCGGCATCACCCCGATGCACACCAAGGGCGCGCTGGTCGAGGGCAACAAGGTCGAGCGGGCGGTGACCGGCCGCACCAAGCCGACCGGCGGCAACGTCGGCATCTGGTGGCAGGGCAACGACGACCTCGTCGTCCAGCGCAACGAGGTCAGCGGCACCGGGTTCAACGGGCCGGGCTCCGACGGGCACGGCTTCGACTCCGACGCCGACAACAACCGCAGCATCGTGCAGTACAACTACAGCCACCACAACGACGGCGGCTTCTTCATCGCGGTGTCCTTCGCCGGCGCGCCCACCCGCGACACCGTGGTCCGCTACAACGTCAGCGAGAGCGACGGCTACGAGGTGTTCGGGCTGTCCACGGCCACCCACGGCACCGACATCCACCACAACACCGTCTACGCCGACGGCCGGGTGGTCGAGGTGAAGCCGCCGCTGGCCGGGGCCGGCAAGTATCCCCTGGGCAAGGTCGTGCGGATCTACAACGACGCCGCGGGCGTCACGGTGCGCGACAACGTGTTCCTCAACGCGGCCGGCGCCGGGTTCGACGGCAAGAACGGCGCGATCTACGACCACAACCTGTACTGGGGCACGCCGCAGCCGCCGACGGGGCCCGACCACGAGGCGATCGTGGCCGACCCCCGGCTGGCCTCGCCCGGCTCCGGCGGCCTGGCCGGTTACCGCCCGCTCGACGGCTCGCCGGTGTTCGACGCGGGCGTGAGCGTGCCCGCCGTCTCCGACCTGGCCGGCACGCCCGTCCCGGACGCGGCGCCCGACCTCGGGGCCTACCAGCGGGCCGTCCCGCTCCCCGAGGCGAGCAGCACGTTCACGCCCAAGGGCCAGCTGGAGCGGCTGGCCGACCGTGACCCGGACACCTTCTGGCAGAGCGTGCCCAAGCCGCGCTTCCCCGGCACCGTCGACCTGACCTACGCCGTGCCGCGCACCTTCGGCCGCGTCGAGGTGAGCGGCTCGCCGGACATCGTGTTCGACGTCCAGACCTCCGCGGACGGCCGTACCTGGCAGACCAGGGCGAGCGGCGCCAAGCAGGCGGTGACGCTGCCCGAGGAGGTCACCACGCGCCGGGTGCGGCTGGTCGTCACCGGCGAGGGCCGCTTCCGGATCGGCGAGGTGCGGCTGAGCGTGCCCGCCGCCGCCGAGCCGTACCTGCCGCCCGGCGGCGTGCCGGTGGCCACCTCGTCGTTCACGTCGGCGTCCGCGCTGGAGAACCTGATCGACGGCGACCCCGGCACGCCGTGGGCCTCGGCCTCGACCGGGGTGACCTTCCCCGGCGACATCACCGTCGACTACCGCACGCCGCGGACCTTCTCCGAGGTCACCCTGCACACCGCCTGGGCGGGGGGCCAGGGCATCACGGACGTCTCCCTCCAGACCTGGGACGGCGAATCCTGGGTCACCCGGGTCGACCACCATCTCATCGACTGGCCGTCCAGCAGCGCCACCGTCGAGACCAGCACGATGCGGCTGCCCGCGCCGGTGTCCACGCAGAAGATCCGGCTGATCGTCCACAAGGCGAACCTCGAATGGGGCAACCTCGCCCTCTACGAGATCGTCACCCGCTGACCAGATCAGGAGAATGAAGGCATGACTCAGGTGCTGTCGGGAGCGACGCATTACTTCCGGGTCCTTCCGGAGCAGTGGCGGCAGCGCCTGGCCATGCTGCGGGCCATGGGCCTGGACACCGTCGAGACGTACGTGGCCTGGAACCTGCACGAGCCGCGGCCCGGCCACTTCGACTTCACCGGCCGGGCCGACCTGGGCCGCTTCCTGGACCTGGCGGCCGAGGAGGGGCTGCGGGCGATCGTGCGGCCGGGGCCCTACATCTGCGCGGAATGGGACAACGGCGGCCTGCCCTGGTGGCTGCTCGCCGACCGGGACGCCCCGCTGCGCTGCCACGACGAGACCTTCCTCGGCCACGTCGGGCGCTTCTTCGACGAGGTGATCCCGATCGTCGCCGCCCGGCAGGTCACCCGCGGCGGCAACGTGATCATGGTCCAGGTCGAGAACGAGTACGGCTCCTACGGCTCCGACCGGCGCTACCTGGCCTGGCTGGCCGACGGGCTGCGCGAGCGCGGCCTGGAC
>NZ_JBSFGJ010000310.1:0-11256 GCF_053596515.1 Nonomuraea sp. NPDC001684 | reverse complement strand
CTCAGGCTGTCCACCGTGGGCGGCACCAGCAGCGCGATCAGCGCGCCGGCCAGCAGCAGGCCGCCGACGAAGACGATCGTGGTGGCCAGCGCCGGGCCGAGCCCGCGGGCGGTGAGCCAGCGGGCCGGCGGGTGCAGCAGCGCCGTGAGGAAGACGCCGATGATCACGGACATGACGACCGTGCGCAGGTGATAGAGGCAGAAGAAGGCGACCGCGATGATCGCGATCCACCCCAGCACCCGCCACGGCCTCATACCCAACCCCCGATCGTGCCTGGTCAGTGGCCTTCCCGGCGGTGATCGAGGGCAACCCTGGTCAGGACGGCGGGCTCAGGCGATCGAGGGCGACCCTGGTCAGGACGGCGGGCTCAGGTGCGCGCGCTGCGACCGCTTGGCCTCCTCGTACGCCGCCCGCTCGGCCGGCGCGCCCACCTCGGCCACGGGCACGTCCCACCACGCCTGCGAGGAGGGGACGTCGTCGGCCATGGGGTCGGTGCGCACGTGCACGACGGTCGTCTCGCCGGACGAGCGCGCCTCCTCCAGGGCCTTGCGCAGGTCGGCGAGCGACTCCGGACGCAGCACGGCCGCGCCCAGGCTGGCGGCGTTGGCGGCCAGGTCCACCGGCAGCGGGCCGCCCGTGCGGGAGCGGTAGGACGTGCCCAGGCGGCGCGCGCCCACGCTCTCCGACAGCCGCCCGATGGAGGCGAAGCCCGAGTTGTCCACCAGGACGACGACCAGCTTGACGCCCTCGGCGACCGCGGTGACCAGCTCCTGCGCCATCATCAGGTACGACCCGTCGCCCACCAGGACGAACACCTCGCGCTCCGGCGCGGCCAGCTTGACGCCGACGCCGCCCGCGATCTCGTAGCCCATGCAGGAGTTGCCGTACTCGACGTGGTAACCGCCGGGGCCGCTCGGCCGCCACAGCTTGTGCAGGTCGCCCGGCATGGAACCGGCCGCGCACACCACGACGCCGTCCGGGCCCGCGGCCGCGTTCACGGCGCCGATGATCGCCGCCTGCGACAGAGGGGAGCCGTCGAGCGCGTACGCCCGGTCCACCTGCGCGTCCCAGTCCCGGGAGAGCGCGGCGGCCCTGGCCGTCCAGGCGTCGTCGGAGCGCCGGCCGGCGACGGCCGAGACCAGCTCGGTCAGGCATTCGCGGGCGTCGGCGACCAGGTGCAGCCCCGACAGCTTGGCGGCGTCGAAGGCGGCGACGTTGACGTTGACGAACCTGGCGTCCGCGGCGAAGAGCGACCTCGAAGCCGTGGTGAAGTCGCTGTAGCGGGTGCCGACCCCGATGATCACGTCGGCCTCGCGGGCCAGCGTGTTGGCGGCGGTGGTGCCGGTCGCGCCCACCGCGCCCACCGCCAGCGGATGGCCGTGCGGCAGCGACCCCTTGCCGGCCTGGGTCTCGGCGACCGGGATGCCGTGCGCCTCGGCGAAGGCGGCCAGTTCGGCGGTGGCCCGGCTGTAGATCGTCCCGCCGCCCGAGACGATCAGCGGGCGGGCCGCCGACCTGATCACCGCGGCCGCCCTGGCCAGCGCGGCGCGTTCGGGGCGCGGGCGCGGCACGTGCCACACCCGGCGGGCGAACAGCTCCTCGGGCCAGTCGTACGCCTCGGCCTGCACGTCCTGCGGCAGGGCCAACGTCACCGCGCCGGTCTCGACCGGGTCGGTGAGCACCCGCATGGCCGCCGTCAGCGCGGACGGGAGCTGTTCCGGCCGGTTGATCCGGTCCCAGTACCGCGAGACCGGCTTGAAGCAGTCGTTGACCGAGATGTCGTACGAACGCGGGTCCTCCAGCTCCTGGAGCACCGGGTTGGCGGCACGGGTGGAGAAGACGTCGCCGGGCAGCAGCAGCACGGGCAGCCGGTTGATCGTCGCGCCGGCCGCGCCGGTGATCATGTTGGTCGCGCCGGGGCCGATCGACGTCGTGCAGGCCAGCGTGGCCAGCCGGTCGGCGGCCCGGGCGTAGGCGGCGGCGGTGTGCACCATGGCCTGCTCGTTGCGGGCCAGGTAGTAGGGCAGGTCGTCGCCCGAGGTGGCCAGGGCCTGGCCGAGCCCGGCGACGTTGCCGTGGCCGAAGATGCCGAAGCAGCCGCCGAAGAAGCGGCGCTCCTCGCCGTCGCGCTCGCTCCACTGGGCGGCCAGGAAGCGCACGACGGCCTGCGCGACGGTCAACCGGGTCATGCGTGCCCTCCGAACGGCAGTCTCGGGTCGACGTCCTGGCCCGACCAGGACGAGCGGATCCAGGCGTGACGGGGATCGTCGCAGAACGCCATCGAACGCTCCTCCGCCGGCCCCGCCAGCACGTTGAGGTAGTACAGGTCGTAGCCCGGGGCGGCCATGGACGGCCCGTGGTAGCCGTAGGGCACCAGGACGACGTCGCCGGAGGAGACCTCGGCCAGCGTGTCGACCTGCCCCCGCTCGGAGGAGTAGACGCGCTGGTAGCCGGGCCCGTCGCCGGCGACCTCGAAGTAGTAGACCTCCTCCAGCACGGCCTCGCCCGGGTTGGGGGTGTCGTGCTTGTGCGGCGGGTAGGACGACCAGTTGCCGCCCGGGGTCAGCACCTCGACGGCCATGAGCTTGTCGCAGTCGAACACGCCGGGGGCGCAGAAGTTGTTCACCTGCCGGCTGGCCTGCCCCGCGCCCCTGATCTCCACCGGCACCCGGGAGGCGGGCACGTGCCGCGGCGGCAGCGACCGGGTCGCGCGGGCCGACGGCAGCGCGACGCGCCCGCCGCCGCTCAACGTGACCTGGACGCCGATCGGCAGGTACGCGAAGTCGCTCGGCCCGTCGAACACCGACCCGCGCCCGGCCAGCACGAACGTCTCACCGCCGACCTCGACCGTGCACGACCCCGACAGCGGAAGGACGATCATCTCCTCCTCTCCGGTGCCGAACGACAGCGGCGTGCCGGTCAGGTCCGCCACGCGCAGCCCGGAGTAGGTCCAGCCGGCCAGCGAGGGGGTGATCTCCACCGACCAGGGGCCGTCGGCGGCCTTGCCGTAGGGCAGGTAGGTCATGCGTGTGCCTCTCGTACCAGGGCGGCGGCGCCGTCCACCGCCGTCGCCACGTCGTCGTCGGATGGGTAGAGCAGGGCGCGGCCGACGACCAGGCCGAGCACGCCGGGCAGGGCCAGCGCGCGGTGCCAGTCGGCGTAGGCCGTGCCGATGTCGGGCGGGTCGCCGCCGAGGAGCAGGGTGGGCAGCGTGGTCGCGGCCATCACCCGGTCCATCTCGGCCACCACGGGGATCTTCAGCCAGGTGTGGGCCGAGGTGGCGCCGAGCGCCTGGGCGACGCTGATCGAGCGGATCACGGCGTCGGGGGACAGGTCGTTGCGCAGCACGCCGGACTCCGAGCGCGCCGCCCAGAACGGCTCCACCATGGCCACCAGCCGCCTGCGGGCCAGGCCGGTCACCGCGTGCGCGCACGACTCCAGGGTGGCGGCCGTCGCGTGGTCGCCGGGGTCGATGCGGCACAACATCTTGCCGCCGTCGAGGCGCATCGTGTCGATGGCCTCGGGGTCGAAGCCGGTGAAACGGTCGTCCAGCTCGAACACCGAGCCCTGCAGGCCGCCCCGGTTCATCGAGCCGAAGGCCAGCTTGCCCTCCAGCGCGCCCAGCAGCAGCAGGTCCTCCAGGACGTCGGGGGAGGCGAGGATGCCGTCCACGCCGGGCCGGGCCAGGGCCGCCTGGAGGCGGTCGAGCAGGTCGTGGCGGCTGCCCATGGCCAGCGGGCGGTCGCGTACGGACAAGGCTCCCCTGGCCGGATGGTCGGCGGCGATGATCAGCAGCCGCTCGCCCGGCCCCGGCATCCGGCGGCGCTGCCGGCGCGCGGCGGCCGCGGCGATCTCCTCGGGGCGGGTCGCGCGGATCCGCGTGAGCCACTCGTAGCGGGCGGTCCTGGGCAGCGTGAGGTCGCTCACGTGGGCACCTCGTTCAGCAGCTCGTGCACCTCGTCGGTGGTGGGCATGGCGTCGGCGCAGGCCAGCCGGGCGGCCACGAACGCGCCGGCGGCGCCCGCGAAGCGGATCGTGCGCTCCAGCGGCCAGCCGCGCAGCAGCCCGAGGCAGACGGCGCCGCCGAACGCGTCGCCGGCCCCGATGCCGTTGACCACCTTCACCTCGACCGGCTCGGCCACGACGGTCTCGGTGGCGGTGCGGGCGAGCACCCCGGCCGGGCCCATCTTGACGATCGCCACCTCGACCCCGGCGTCGAGCAGCGCCTGCGCCGCCGCCTCCGGCTCGCGTACGCCCACGGCGGTCTCCACCTCGTCCAGGTTGCCGACGGCCACGTTCGCGTGCGGCAGCGCCTCGCGCGCCGCCGCGCGGGCGGCCGCATGCGACTCCCACAGCGCCGGACGGTGGTCGAGGTCGAACACGGTCCAGCCGGAGGTGCGGGCCGACAGGGCGGCGGCGTGCGCCGCGCGGCTCGGCTCCTTGCTCAGGCCGGTGAGGGAGAACCAGAACAGGCCGGTCGCGCGGATGGCGTCGAGGTCGAGGTGGCCGGGGGTGAGGCGCAGGTCGGGCGGGTGCTCGCCGCGGTAGAACCAGATGGGGAAGTGGTCGGGCGGGAAGATCTCGCAGAACGTGACCGGGGTGGCCGGGCCCTCGATGACGCTCACGTAGGCGTCGTCCACGCCGAAGTCGCGGATGGCCCGTCGGACGTACGCGCCGAAGGGGTCGGCGCCCACCGCGGTGATCACCGCCGAGCGCAGCCCGTGACGTGCCGCCGCGACGGCGACGTTGGTCGGGCTGCCGCCGAGGAACTTGCCGAAGGTCTCGACGTCGGCCAGCCCGACGCCGGTCTGCAGCGGATAGACGTCGACGCCGCAGCGGCCGATCGTGATCAGGTCGTACAACGCACCTCCAGAGGACGCACCCTACCTCGACACTATGGCATATTGTCATGACATAAGGATGTCCGCTATGTTGTTGATGATCCTTCAGGACGGGCCCCCGTCACCTCACTTCTGTAGTGTCGGGCGGTGAGGAGGTTCGCTCATGTTCGTCCCCAACGGCGTCCATCACGAACAGCACACCACCAAGCTCTCCTTCCGCCCCGCCTCAGGCAAGGGCGGACCGGCGTGAAAGGCCACTGGAGCCTCGACGACCGGCTGGAGCGGTCGTTGCGCGAGGTCCCCTTCGAGGTGCCCGCCGGGTCGGAGTCCGTCACCGTGCGGCTCGACTACGACCGGTCGCAGGGCGTGCTCGACCTCGGCTGCGGCTCGCCCGGCGGCTTCCGCGGCTGGTCGGGAGGGGCGCGCTCGGAGTTCACGATCGCCCGCGACTGGGCCACCCCCGGCTACCTGCCCGGCGTCCCCGAGCCCGGCACCTGGCACGTGTGGCTCGGGCTGCACCGCGTGCCGCCGCAGGGCCTCGACTTCACCCTGGAGATCTCGGCCGCGCGCACGGCCCCGCCGGAGCCGGTCGCCGCCGAGCCGCCGCCCGGCGAACGGCCGCCGCGCCGGGACGTGCCCGACGTCGGCGGGCTGCGCTGGTTCGCCGGCGACTTCCACGCGCACACCGTCCACAGCGACGGCGCGCTCACCATTGCCGAGCTGGCCGAGCTGGCCCGCGGCCGGGGCCTGGACTTCCTGGCGGTCACCGACCACAACACCGTCAGCCACCACCCCTGGCTGCGCGCGACCGACCGCGGCGTCACGCTCATCCCCGGCCAGGAGGTCACCACCGACCGCGGCCACGCCAACGTGTTCGGCGAGGTCGGCTGGGTGGACTTCCGGCGGCCCGCGGGCTCCTGGACCGAGCACGCCGGGCGCGCCGGCGGCCTGATCTCGATCAACCACCCGCTGGGCGGCGACTGCGCCTGGCTGCTGCCGGTCGGCGAACGCCCGAGGGTGGCCGAGGTGTGGAGCTCCGGGTGGTGGGACCGCCGCTGGGGCGCGCCGCTGGCCTGGGCCGACGCCTGGCGCGACGACGTGGTGGCGATCGGCGGCAGCGACTTCCACCGGCACGGCAGCGACGGCCTGCCGGGCGCGCCGACCACGTGGGTGCTGGCCGAGGAGCCGGGCGCGGTGCTCGACGGCGTGCGCGCCGGGCGCACCGCGGTCTCGGCGGGGCCGGACGCGCCGCTGCTGCTCCGGCTGGGCGACGAGCTGCTCGCGCTCGACGCCGACGGCCTGGTGCTGGTCCGCCCCGGCGGCGCCCGCCAGGTCGTACGCGGCGAGTGGGCGCTGCTTCCCGCGGCCGAGGGACGCCACCGCCTGGAGACCTACGAGAACGAGGTGATCGCCCTATGCGAGTGAGGAGAGTCGCGAACGCGCCGGTGAGCTTCGGCGTGTTCGAGCTCAGCGACGCGCCGCCGCCCCTGGGCCCCGACGAGATGGTCCGCGCGCTGGCCGAGGCCGGTTACGCGGGCATCGACTCCGGGCCCATCGGCTACCTCGGCACCGGCGCCGGCCTGGCCGCCCGGCTGTCGGCGCACGGCCTGCTGCTCGCCGGCGGCTGGGTCGACCTGCGTTACGGCGACGCCGAGGCGTACCGGCGGGGGCTGCCCGCGCTGGAGGCCGCGCTCGACGTGTTCGCCGCCGCGCCGCAGGCGCCCGCCCTCTTCGCGCCCCGGCCCACGCTGGCCTGCTCGGGCTCGCCCGAGAGGTTCGCCAGGCCCGGCGGCAGCGTCCCCGGGCTGCCCGCCGCCGACTGGCCCGGGTACGCCGCCCGCGTCCAGGAGGCCGCCGACCGCTGCCGCGAACGCGGCCTGGAACCCGCCTTCCACCACCACCTCGGCACCTACGTCGAGACCCCCGACGACGTCGAGCGCCTTCTGGAGCTGACCGACGTCCAGCTCTGCCTGGACACCGGTCACCTGCTGCTGGCCGGCGGGGACCCGGTCGCGGCGCTGCGCGCGTGGGCCGGCCGCGTCGGGCACGTGCACGTCAAGGACGGCGACACCAGGATCCTGGCCGCCGCCCTGGACGACGGCGCCGACCTGCGCGAGCTGATGGCCAGGGGCGGCTTCACCCGCCTGGGCGACGGCGAGCTCGACCTGCCCGCGGTCGTGGCGGCGCTCGACGCCATCGGCTACGAGGGCTGGATCGTGGTCGAGCAGGACACGATGCCGGGCCGCCGCCCGGTCGGGCGGAACATCGCCGACCAGGCCGCCAACCGCGAGCGGCTGAGGGAGCTGGGCCTGTGAGGATCGCGCTGGTCGGGTGCGGAGCCGTCACCCAGGCGGTCTACGTGCCGCTGCTGTCCAGGCGGCGGGACCTGTTCGAGGTGAGCGCCGTCTGCGACCTGTCGCGCACGCTGGCCGACGTCGTCGGCGACCGGCTGGGCGCGCCCCGGCGCTACACCTCCCTGGCGAAGATGCTGGCCGACGGCGGTTTCGAGGCCGTGGTGGTGCTGGCCTCGGGCTCCCACGGCGAGACCGTGCGCCGGGCGCTGGCCGCCGGGTACGCCGTGCTGTGCGAGAAGCCGCTCGCGCTGACCAGGGCGGAGGTGGCCGCGCTGCCCGCGGGGCGGCTGATGGTCGGCTACATGAAGCAGTACGACCCGGCCGTGCGCCGGGCCGTCGCGCTGCTGGAGGAGCTGGGCGGCCCGGCGGCCGTCCGGTCGGTCGAGGTGACCGTGCTGCATCCCAGCGGGGAGTCGCAGCTCGCGTTCGCGAACCTGGCGCGGGCCGGCGACGTCGATCCCGGCGTGCTCGGCTCGTTGCGCGAGGCCGAGGACGCGCTCGTCTCCCGGGCGCTGGGCCAGGCCGCCCCGGAGTCGCTGCGCAACGTGTACGCGGTCTCCCTGGGCTCGATCTGCCACGATCTGTCGCTGCTGCGGCGCTTCACCGGAGCGCCGCGGGAGATCACGTACGTGGACAGCTGGGGGCCGGCGCCCGGTTCCGTGGAGATCTCCGGGCCGCTGCCCGTGGCGGGCCGGTTCCACATCCGCTGGCACTACCTGGACGGCTACCCCGCCTACCGCGAGACCGTCGCGATCCACCACGACGGGGGCACGCTGGAGCTGGTCTTCCCCACGCCCTACCTGATGAACGCGCCCACCACCCTCACCGTGGTCTCCGGGGCCGAGACCCGCGCCGAACACCGCCAGGTGACCGAGGCGTTCGAGGTACAACTGACGGCCTTCCATGCTTATGTGAACGATGGCAGCCCGCCGCTCACCGACGCGGCCGGCGCACTGGAGGACATCGTGACGGCTCAGCGGATCGCCGCCCGCTACGCCGTCCAGCATCGGCTGCCCATCGGAGGGGAGGCGGCGGCATGGACATAGTGGTCGTACCGCACACGCATTGGGACAGGGAGTGGTACGAGCCCTTCCAGCGCTTCAGGCTGCGGCTGGTGGACCTCCTCGACGAGGTGCTCGACACCATGGAACGCGAGCCCGCCTACCACTTCACCCTCGACGGCCAGCTCGCCTGCGTGGACGACTACCTGGAGGTGCGCCCGGAGAACCGGGACCGCGTCGCGGCGCTCGTCGAGTCCGGGCGGCTGGCGGTGGGGCCGTGGCAGATCCTGCTCGACGAGTTCCTGTGCTCGGGCGAGAACATCGTGCGCAACCTCGAACTCGGGCTGGCCGGCGCGGACGCGCTCGGCGGCGCGATGCGGGTGGGCTACCTGCCGGACATGTTCGGTCACACCGCCCAGATGCCGCAGATCCTGCGGCAGGCCGGGCTTGAGCACGCCTGCGTCTACCGCGGAGTGCCGTCGTCGGTGACGACCGACGCCTTCGCCTGGGTGGCCCCCGACGGCACCGCGATCCGCACCCAGTACCTGCCCGAGGGCGGCTACGGCAACGGCGCCCACCTGTTCTCCGACGTCAAGGGGCTGGAGGAGCGGGCGGCGGAGTTCGTCGCCACCATGCGCGCCTGGCACGGCCCGCAGGGCGAGCTGCTGGCCATGTACGGCGCCGACCACTCGGCTCCGGTGCGCGGGTTGCCGGAGATGGTGGCGGCCGTCGGCGCCCGCATGGACACCTTGTCTGGATATATCGAGAAATTTTCGGGTGATACCGCGGGGCTGCCGCAGGTCGTCGGCGAGCTGCGCTCGCACGCCCGCGCCAACATCCTGCCCGGCGTCATCTCCGCCCGCGTCGCCGTCAAGCAGGCCATGGGCCGGGCCGAGCGCATGGTCGAGCGCTACGCCGAGCCCCTGGCCACGCTCTGGGGCGGCCCGTGGCCCGGCCGGTTCCTCGACATGGCCTGGCGGCGGCTGGTGGAGGCCGGCGGCCACGACTCGGTCACCGGCTGCGGCGTGGACGAGACCGCCCAGCAGGTCGCCGCCCGCATCGCCGAGGCCGAGCAGCTCGGGCAGGCCGTCCGCGACATGGTGACCACGCGGCTGGCGGCGGCGGTGCCGGCCGACGGCGTGCTCGTCGTCAACCCGACGCCGGCCGTGCGCAGCGGCGTGGTGATCGCCGACGTGGCCGGCGGCAGCGGGCCGCTGGTGGATCCCTCCGGCGCGCCGGTGCCCACCCAGCCCCTGGACTCCGCGCCCGTGCTGCTGCTGGACGAGCGCATCGACCCCCTCACCGTGCTGGGCTTCGTGCACGGCACCGAGCTGTACGGCCAGCACATCATCGACTGGCAGGTGTTCGACGACATCCTCCTCATCACCGTGGGCAGGGAGCCGCGCGGGCCGTTCGACCAGGCCGAGCTGCGCCGCGCGCTCGACGGCGTGACCTGGGTCCGGGTCGAGGCCGAGCCCCGGTCCACGGTCGCCGCCTTCGTCGAGGTGCCCGCGCTCGGCCACACGAGCCTGCGCCCCGGCCCGCCCGAGCCCACGCACCCCGCGCCGCGGGCGGAGATCCGCAACAACGGCCACCACCAGGACTGCTGGCTCTCCTCCGACACCGGGGTCCTGCCCATCAAGGCCAGCTCCACGGTGCTGGACAACGGGCTGCTGCGGGTCGAGATCGAGCCCGACGGCACCCTCGGCCTGTTCGGCGAGGACGGCCGGACGATCACCGGCGTGGGCCGCATCGAGGACGGCGGCGACTCCGGCGACACCTACAACCACGCGCCCCCCGCCGACGACCTGGTCGTGTCCGAGCCGATCTCGATCGACACGGAGATCATCGAAGGCGGCCCGCTCGTCGCCGCCGTGGAGATCACCCGGGTCTACCTGTGGCCGGCGGCGGGCGAGCCCGTCCCGAACACGCCGGAGCTGCCGCCGCCCGCGCGTACCGGCGCGACCGAGGACGTCGTGGTCACCATGCGGGTCGAGCTGCGGGCGGGCGAGCCGTTCGTCCGGCTGCGGGTGTCGTTCGACAACCGGTGCGCGGACCACCGGGTGCGCTTCCACGTGCCGCTGCCGAGGCGGGCCGACCATTCGCTGGCCGAGGGGCAGTTCGCGATCGTGCGGCGGGAGCTCGAAGCCGAGGGCGGCTGCGGCGAGACCCCGCTGCCCACCTTCCCCGCCTCCGGCTGGGTGGCCGCCGGCGGCGTCGCCGCGCTGCTGGAGCACGTCACCGAGTACGAGCTGCTGGACGACGGGTACGAGCTGGCGCTCACGCTGCTGCGCTCGGTCGGCTACCTGTCGCGCAACCACAACAGGCTGCGCCCCGAGCCAGCCGGTCCGCAACTGCCCACCCCCGCCG
The DNA here is from genome assembly GCF_053596515.1 of Nonomuraea sp. NPDC001684. Classification (NCBI taxonomy): domain Bacteria; kingdom Bacillati; phylum Actinomycetota; class Actinomycetes; order Streptosporangiales; family Streptosporangiaceae; genus Nonomuraea; species Nonomuraea sp. NPDC001684. The sequence goes on along the minus strand of NZ_JBSFGJ010000310.1, from coordinate 690 downwards.
CGCAGTCACGCGGGCCGCACACCGTGTCGCTGGCGCTGATGCCGTACCTGGACTGGCGGGACGTGCCGCCGCAGGCGGAGCTGTACCGGCACGACCTGCTGGTGGTGCCGGGCGGCGGCGATCGCGAGCTGACCCCGCCGCCGGCGGCGCACGGGTTGTCGGTGTCCGGTCAGGGCGTGACGATGAGCTCGCTGCGCCGCCGCGACGACTGGCAGGAACTGCGCCTGGTGGCGCTCACCGCGTCCGGCACCGAGGCCGTGGTGCGGGGGGCCTTCACCCGGGCCCGGCGGGCCGGCCTGACCGGCGGCCCCGGCGAGCCGCTGGAGACGGCGGACGGCACGCTCAGGCTGCCGCTGAGGCCGTGGGAGATCGCCACCGTCCAGCTCCGCTGACCCCGCAGCCCTAGCAGAGTCCGAGCTGGCGGGCCGCGCGCACGGCCAGCCAGACCTCCGCGAACGCCGCGCTGGACGACAGGTCCCGCCCGCTCAGCGCGGCGAACCGGCGCAGCCGGTAGGCCAGCGTGTTGGGGTGGACGTGCAACGCCGCCGCCGCGTCCTCGACGTGGCGGTTGCGCTCCATCCACGTCCGCACCGACAGCAGCAGCCGCGAGTCGTGGGCCTCGTCGTAGGCCAGCACCTCGCCCAGCACGTGGTCGACCAGGGCCGACAGCGTGGAGGGGTCGTCGGGCAG
>NZ_JBSFGJ010000309.1:0-11286 GCF_053596515.1 Nonomuraea sp. NPDC001684 | reverse complement strand
TGCTGCCGTCGTCGGCGACCACGATCTCGACGAGTTCGGCCGGGTAGGTCTGCGCGGCCAGCGCGGACGCCGTGCGCTCCAGCGCCTCCTGGCAGTCGTAGGCCGGGATGACCACGGACACGCGCAGCTCGGGCGTCCAGTTTCCGATCGCGGGCGGGCGCAGCACCCCGTAGTCGTTGTGCCGGACGCGGATCATGCCAGGCCCTTGGCCAGCGCGCGAACCTCCTCGCGCAGCTCCTCGACCTCCCGGGCCCTGGTCATGGCGTTCACGCGGTCCTCGCCGAGCGAGGCGAGGATCGCCCCGATGTCGTCGGCCCGCCGCGCGGCCGACTCCTCGACCGCCTGGACCAGCAGTTCCAGCCGGGATTCGAGGTTCTTGACCGCGGTCGTCGCACGGGCGAGCTCGGCCTCGTGCTTCTTCATGCGCAGGTCGATCCGGTGCGCCTTGCCGTCCACGCGGCGGACGGTGAGCAGCAGCAGGGCGAGGGCGGCCAGCGTGACCGCGAACGCGGCGACGGCCGCCGCCGCGCCGAGGGTGAGCAGGCCGGCCAGGACGAGCAGGGCGAGCACCCCGGCGGCGACGACTGCGAGAAGTGCGGCGGCCGCTGCCAGTCGGCGGGGCGAGAGCATCCGCGCAAACCTTTCATAGTCACGACTAGTCGGGCATAGGAGGATGGGCGGGATTATTGCCACCCTAATAAACCCTGACCACTACCGTGCCATATGTTCCTGGAGGAAAACTGGGAACCCGGCCTCGGGGCTCATGCCGTCCGCCACCCGAAAGCTGCCTGTCTGTCTACTGACGTGTAAAAACGGGCGTAAGGTAGGCGCCGATCCAGTCCCGTCCGGTCGAGGAGCATCGTCCATGTCCGTCACCCCCTGCGGCTTCACGCGTACGCCGGGCAAGGGGTTCGCCCGGCTGCACTGGTCGGACGGCTGGCAGGTGGACGGCGGGCCGCCCGACGTGCCCGCGCTGCGCTCCCGGCGCGGACTGGAGATCGACTGGCCCGCCGCGCCGGTGCCGCTCGACGGCCTGACGGAGCTGGCCGGCGCCGGGATCCCGCTGACCGCCCAGGACGCCCCCGCGTGGGTGCCGGGCGACCTGGCCGCGCTGCTCACCGACCGCGACTGGCTCGCCGCGCCCGCTGACGGCACCGCGCGCTGCCTGGCCGACCTGCGGCGGGAGGAGCACAGCGTACGGCTGCGGCGCCTGGTCCACCGGCCCGCCCGCGCGACGGTCAGCATCGTCATGTCGACCAAGCGGCCCGCCCTGGTCGGCGCGGCGCTGGCGCAGATGGAGCGGCAGCGGGGCGTCGAGGCTGAGGTCCTGCTCGGGCTGCACGGGGTGGCCTTCGGGCAGGTGCGCGCGGCCGTCGAGGCGTGCTCGCTGCCCGTCAGGTGGGTCGAGGCGGCCAGGACGGTGCCGTTCGGCGAGGTGCTGAACCGGGCCGCCGCCCTGGCCTCGGGCGACTACCTCGCCAAGTGGGACGACGACGACTGGTACGGCCCCGGCCACCTGTCCGACCTCCTCATGGCCCGCTCGTACGCGGGGGCCGACGTGGTGGGCACGACGGCCGAGTTCTTCTACCTGGAGCCGTTGCGCGCCACGATCCGGCGGACGACGTTCGCGAGCGGAGCGGCGTACCCTAGCGAGGTTTGGGCGGATCACGTAGCCGGAGGCACCATTTTGCTCCAAAGCGCGAAATTTCGGGAAATTGGAGGATTTCCCGCTCTTCCGCGTGCGGTCGATCTTGAGTTCGTGAAAGCGGCGCAAAAGATCGGCGCGCGCGTCTATCGCACGCACGGCCTCGGCTACGTCCTGCGCAGGGGGTTGACCGAGGAGCACACCTGGCAGCTGCCCCTGGCCCATTTCGTCAGAATCGCCACGAACCAATGGCACGGCTTCCGGCCGAGCCTGCTGATGGAAGCCGCATGAACAACGGCCAGAAGCCGCCGGTGCGCGGCAACGACTACCGCGTGCTGCGGCCCGCCGAGGATCTCACCCCGTCGCTCACGGTCAGCGTGATCATCCCGGCCTACGGCGGCCAGGACAAGCTGGACCTGGTGCTGGCAGGTCTCGCCCGCCAGACCTACCCGGCCGCGCTCACCGAGGTCATCGTCGTGGACAACGGCAGCGTGCCGCCCCTGCGGCTGCCCGACGTCCGTCCCGAGGGCGCCCGCCTGATCGTCTGCGACCAGCCCGGCCGCGCGAACGCCCGCAACGCCGGGCTGGCCCAGGCCACCGGCGACGTGATCCACTGGCTCGACTCCGACGTCGTCCTCACCCCGGGCGCGATCGAGGCCCACATGCGCTGGCACCACACGGCCCCCTACCTGGTCGTGACCGGCTACATCAGGTTCACCGACGCGGAGCTGCCCGCCGAGCTCCCCGCCGACCTGGAGGAGCACTTCGAGCCGGCCGAGCCGCACGCCTGGATCGTCGACCTCGTCGAACGCACCGACGGCCTCACCGCCAACCCCCAGCGTCCCTTCAGCCTGCACGTCGGCGGCGCGACCTCGGTCGGGGCCCGCCTGACCGAGGCCGCCGGCCCCATGGACGACGAGCTGATCCTCGGCCAGGACACCGAGATGGGCTACCGGCTGCACCAGGCGGGCGCGGTGTTCGTGCCCGAGCCGCGCGCCCGCGCCTACCATCTCGGCCCGACCATGCGCATGCGCGACAAGGAGTCCATCGACCGGGTGAGCCACGCGTTCGTGGCCGACCGCATCCCGGCGTACCGGTGGTTGCGCTCCCATCCGTCCCGCCAGTGGAAGATCCCGTACGTCACCGCCGTCGTGGACGGCACGGCCGGCTACGACAGCGTGCGCGCGACCGTGGACGCCCTGCTCGCCGGGACCGTTCCCGACCTGTCGGTGCTCCTGCTCGGCCCCTGGGACGAGGTGGGCCGCGAGCGCCGCTCCCCGCTCAAGGACCCCCGCCTCGACCTGGCCCTGGTCCACGGCCACTACCGGCACGAAGGACGGGTGCGCCTGGCCACGGCCGAGGAGCTGGACCCGGCCACGCCGTTCGTGCTGCGCCTGCCGCCCGGCTGGATCCCCGGCGAGGACACCCTCGCCCGCCTGCTCGACCTGGCCCGCGACGAGGGCCTCGGCCTGTTGGCCGTGCTGCTGCGGGAGTCGTCGCACGGTGTCGTGGCGGCCCGCCTGGAACGCCGCTCGGCCTTCGCCAGGGCCCGCATGGTGGCCGGCGGCGAGCCCGGTGAGCCCGGTGAGCCCGGCGACCTCGACGACGTGGTGGACGCCGTGTCCGGCGTGTCCTGGGTCGAGGGCGAGACCTACGGGTTCACCACGGAGGCGGCGCCGCTGATCGGGCGGCGCGGGGCGTACCGGGCGCGGCTGGAGGCCCGGGCCGAGGCCGAGCGGCTGGCGGCGGAGGCCGACCGCCTGCGCGCCCAGGTGACCAAGTGGCGGGACGAGGCCACCCGGTGGCGCAGGACGGCCGTCGAGCTGCGGCGCGACGTGAGCACCCTGCGCCGCCAGCTCGCCGCCGCGAACCGCGCCCAGCAGAGCCTGCGCACCCTGCTGTCGGCCACGATGAAACGGGCGCTGGGCCGCCGCCTGCGCTGACATGACCGCTGGGCCGCCGCCTGCGCAGAAAAGGGCGCTGGGTCGCCGCCTGCGCGGCCGACCTCGTCCCGCGGGCGGCGGTCAGTTCGGGCGCAGGGCCGACTTCAGCCGTCTGAACAGGGTGGTCTCGGCGGACTCGGCCGTGACCGCGACCGTCGCGGGGATGGTGACCGGCTCCGGCTGCGGCGGCGCGGGCCAGTAGCGGTCCGGCGGCTCGTGACGCACGCCGTGCGTGGCGTCGATGACCTCGTCGAGATCGGCGCCTGGACCGGCGAGCAGCAGCGCCCGGCCCAGCGCCGAGGTGCGTTCGAGCCGGGCCGTGCGCCCGTCGGGCAGGTCGACGACGAGCACCCCGGTCAGGTCCTTCTGCATCGACTCGACCATGCGCTCCAGCGTCGCCCGGTGCAGCGGCACGTCCACCGGCCCCCGGTAGCGGAACGGCGTGGGCGCGGGCGTCGGGGCGGCCTCGTCGATGAGCCGGATGCGTTCGTCGTGCGCGCACAGGTCGCGCATGAGCCGCAGCTCGAAGCACGGGTCCGACAACACCGCGCGCCGCCCGTCGTCGAGCCGCGACCACGGGCCCACCAGCGTCAGCACGACGTCCTGGAGCTTGCCGTCCAGGGCCGCCGTCACCGCCCGCCGCACCACCGACTCGGAGGTCTCGGTGACGTCCAGCACGATCTCCACGTACGGCACCAGCCACCGCCGCCCCCGGTCCTTGCGCAGGTCCCGGCGGAGCGGGATCCGGTGCGCCAGGTACGGCTCCACCGCCCGCACGGCCCGCTCCCGGTCGCGGTGCTGCGCCGGCAGCCCGAGGTGCACCGCCTGGGCGGCCAGGTCGGGCACGAACACCACGCCGTGCATGGCCAGCCGGTAGGAGAACTCGGTGTCCTCGCCGCGCACCACGGTCGGGTCGAGCCCGCCCACGGCGTCGAAGACCTCGCGGGGGAGGGCGAAGGTCGGCCCGGTGCACACGTGGTACGGGTTGCGGCTGCTGCGCAGCCCGTCGGTCTTCTCGATCGTCGCCTCGGTCGAGCTCGACACGGCCCCGGCCAGGTCGAACACCTCGTCCAGGCGCTCGGCGCGGAAGACCTGCCGCGCGGTGACCGGCGGCGCCTCGACGAACTTCTTCATCCCGATGGTGACCAGGTAGTCGGTCACGTGGTGCCAGCGGGCCAGGGCCTCGATGTGCTCGCGGCAGGCGACCATGTCGGCGTCGAGCCGCTGGATGATCTCCCCGTCGGCGGCCTTGGCGCCGGTGTTGACCGCGTTGGAGATGCCCCAGCCCTCGCGTACCGGGACGATCCTGGTGTTGACCGGCCGGATCTCCGGCAGCCGGACGGGCGGCGCGCTTCCGTCGTCGACGACCAGGACCTCCATGAGATGGTCCGGGTACGTCTGCGCGGCCAGCGCGGCCAGCGTCAGGTCGAGTTTGTCCTGCCCGCCGTGCGTCGGTATCACCACGCTCACGGACAACCCCGGCGACCAGGCCCCGAGCTCCGGCGGCACTACTGGTGAATAGTCGTTCTGCCTCAAAGCAGGACGCGCGTTCATGGTGACCCCCTGCCGAGACCTTATCGGGAGATGCTGAGAATTTCCTGAATAGTGGCGCTGTCCAACGACCTGTCCACTCAGTGGACTCGGCTCCGCGCCCGCGCCGCGCACCCCGTACACTCGGTGGCCAACACCGCAGGTAGGGAGTCATCATGGGCAGGTCGTGGCGTGGCCTCATCGAGGAGTACCGAGAGCGTCTTCCGGTCACCACGAAGACGCCCGTCGTCACGCTCCTCGAAGGCGGCACCCCGCTCGTCCCGGCGCACCGCGTGTCGGCGCTGACGGGATGCGAGGTCTATCTCAAGGTCGAGGGGGCGAACCCGACCGGCAGCTTCAAGGACCGCGGCATGACCATGGCCATCAGCAAGGCGGTCGAAGAGGGCGCCAAGGCGGTCATCTGCGCCTCCACCGGCAACACCTCGGCCTCCGCGGCGGCCTACGCCGTACGCGCGGGGCTGACCTGCGCCGTGCTGGTGCCGAAGGGCAAGATCGCGATGGGCAAGCTGGCGCAGGCGCTCGTCCACGGGGCCACGCTGCTGCAGGTCGAGGGGTCGTTCGACGACTGCCTGGAGATGACCCGCAAGCTGTCCTCCAGCTACCCGATCGCGCTGGTCAACTCGGTCAACCCGTTCCGGCTGCAGGGTCAGAAGACGGCGGCGTTCGAGATCGTCGACACGCTCGGCGACGCCCCCGACATCCACTGCATCCCGGTGGGCAACGCGGGCAACATCTCGGCCTACTGGATGGGCTACCAGGAGTACGCCGACGACGGCGTCTCGACGAAGCGTCCGCGCATGTTCGGCTTCCAGGCCAGCGGCGCCGCGCCGATCGTCGAGGGCGCCCCGGTGACCCACCCCCACACGATCGCCACCGCCATCCGCATCGGCAACCCGGCGTCCTGGAACCTGGCCACCGCGGCCCGCGACGAGTCCGGCGGCGTCATCCAGGCGGTGACCGACCGGCAGATCGCGGCGGCGTACAAGCTGCTGGCCCAGGAGGAGGGCGTGTTCGTGGAGCTGGCCTCGGCGGCGAGCGTCGCGGGGCTGCTCCAGGCACACGCGCAGGGGCTCGTGGAGGCCGGGCAGCGCATCGTCTGCACCGTCACCGGCAACGGCCTGAAGGACCCCGACTGGGCCATCTCGGGCGCGCCCGCCCCGGTGGTCATCCCCATCGACGTGCACGCCGCCGCCGCGGCGCTCAACCTCGCCTGAGAGGCGCACGGGGAGTGAGCGAACGACGAGGGAACCGTGAATCGATGACGACGGTGCGAATCCGCGTGCCGGCCACGTCGGCCAACCTGGGGCCGGGCTTCGACGCGCTCGGCCTGGCGCTCACCCTCTACGACGACGTGGAGGCCACGCTCACCGCCGAGCCCGGCGTGCGCGTGAGCGTGGAGGGCGAAGGCGCGGGCGAGGTCGACCTCGGCGAGGGACACCTCGTCGTCCGGGCGATGCGCGAGGCGTACGCCCGCATGGGGGCGCCGCAGCCCGCGGGCATCGCCCTGCGCTGCGTCAACCGCATCCCGCACGCCCGCGGCCTGGGCTCGTCCTCGGCCGCCGTCTGCGCCGGCATCCTGGCCGCCCGCGCGCTGAGCGACGGCGGCCTGTCCGACGACGAGGTCTTCGCGCTGGCCACCGAGATGGAGGGCCACCCTGACAACGTCGCTCCGTGCCTGGCCGGGGGCCTGACGGTGGCCTGGACCGACCACGCGGGAGCAGCGCGTATGGTGAAGCTGGCCCCCGACGAGAGGGTCCGTCCGGTCGTCGTCGTTCCCACGACGCGGCTGGCCACGGAGACCGCTCGGGGGTTGTTGCCGAAGGACGTGCCCCACAAGGACGCCTCCTTCAACGCCGGCAGGGCCGCGTTGCTGATCGCCGCGCTGACCTCGCGGCCGGAACCAGAGCTGCTGCTCGCCGCCACCGAAGACCGTCTCCACCAGCCCTATCGCGCGCCTGCCATGCCGGAGAGCGCGCGTCTGGTAGAACGTCTGCGTGCAGTCGGCGTGCCCGCGGTCGTTTCGGGGGCGGGTCCCACGGTTCTTGCGTTTTCGTCACCGGATACGCAGGATTTGATCGCGCCAGAAGTGGGTAATGACTGGCACATCCAGCAAATGGACGTCGACCCGGTTGGTGCGAACGTTCAGTTCCCCGAGACACGCTGATGCCTCTTTAGACCTTCAGGGAATAGCCGTGTGCGCTGGTGATGTTAGGCTGATAGCCGCACCAGATGCCCCCTTGGTGGGTGCGTGCTTGTCAGCCATACATCGCTGCATCATGCTTCACGTCGCGAGGCGTGAGCAGCGCGGCTGTCTCCCCGGAATCCGTTGCCTCCGGTTGGCCCACACCCGGTTGGCCCAACGTGAGGCGGCGACGACGGGGACCTGCGCGTTCGACGCACATCGACATCTGGTTGGCGACAGCAATCTGGGGGGTGTCAGCCACGCGCCACGGTCCTGTGGCGGCCTGGACGAACCCCTCCCCAAGAGTGGCGGCCGTCCGCGACAGCCGAAGATCGCAACGTGCACCCCGACCCGGTCTGTCCCGCCGGGTCGCAAGCACCTCCGGGACGCCCGGCAGAACAAAACCGGCGCCCGACCCCTGGGAAGGACCTTTTAGTTGAGCGACACCACCGAACTCCTCTCCGACGCACCAGGCTCTCAGCCCGCGTCCGGCGACACCCCCACCCGCGCCGCGGCCAAGCCTCGTGCGCGTCGCTCCGGCACCGGCCTGTCCGCCAAGGTGCTGCCCGAGCTGCAGAAGATGGCCGCTGAGCTGGGCATCAGCGGCACCGGGCGCATGCGGAAGAGCCAGCTCATCGCGGCCATCCAGGAGAAGCAGGGTGGCGCCTCCGGAGACGGCGCTCCGGCGGCAGCCGCGGTTGAGGCGGCGCCCGTCCTGACGGAGGCCGCGCCTCCCGTGGCCGAGCGGCCCACCCGTACGCGCAGGGAACGTTCCCGCACCAAGCCCGCCGACGAGGCCGCACCGCAGGCCGCCGAGCCGGTGGCCGCGGCCCCCGAGCCCGTGGCCGCGCCGGCCGAGCCGGCCGTCGAGCAGCAGGCCCAGGTCGTGGACGCCGGTCAGGCCGACACGCGGGGCGAGCGCGAGAGCCGTCGCGAGCGGCGCAGCCGCGGCGAGCGCCGTGAGCGTGGCGAGCGCAGCGACCGCGGCGAGCGCGGTGAGCGCAGCGACCGCGGTGAGCGTGGCGACCGTGCCGACCGCGGTGAGGGCGGCCGTGCCGAGAGCAGCCGCGGCGACCAGCGCGCCACGGACGCCGGCGGCAGGGGCGACCAGCGCGGCGAGCAGCGTGGCGAGCAGCGCGGTGACCAGCGTGGCGACCAGCGCGGTGACCAGCGGGGCGGCGACCAGCGTGGCGACCAGCGTGGCGGCGACGACGACGACCGCGGGCGTGGCCGCAGGGGCCGCTTCAGGGAGCGCAACCGCGGCCGCGGCCGTGACCGCTTCGACAGCACCGAGCCCGTCATCGGCGACGACGACGTGCTCATCCCGATCGCCGGCATCCTCGACATCCTCGACAACTACGCGTTCGTCAGGACCAGCGGCTACCTGCCGGGCAGCAACGACGTCTACGTCTCGCTGGCCCAGATCCGCCGCAACGGCCTGCGCAAGGGCGACGTCATCACCGGCGCGGTGCGCCAGCCGCGCGACGGCGAGCGCCGCGAGAAGTTCAACGCCCTGGTCCGCCTCGACACCGTCAACGGCATGGACCCGGAGCAGGCCCGCAACCGGCCCGACTTCAACAAGCTGACGCCGCTCTACCCGCAGGAGCGCCTGCGCCTGGAGACCGAGCACAACATCCTCACCACGCGGATCATCGACCTGGTCTCGCCGATCGGCAAGGGCCAGCGTGGTCTGATCGTCTCGCCGCCGAAGGCCGGCAAGACGATGGTGCTGCAGGCGATCGCCAACGCGATCACCCGCAACAACCCCGAGTGCCACCTGATGGTCGTGCTCGTGGACGAGCGTCCCGAAGAGGTCACCGACATGCAGCGGTCGGTCAAGGGCGAGGTCATCCACTCGACCTTCGACCGTCCGGCCGAGGACCACACCACGGTCGCCGAGCTGGCCATCGAGCGCGCCAAGCGCCTGGTGGAGCTGGGCCACGACGTGGTCGTCCTGCTCGACTCGATCACGCGACTCGGCCGCGCCTACAACCTGGCGGCCCCGGCCTCCGGTCGTATCCTGTCGGGTGGTGTCGACTCCACGGCGCTCTACCCGCCGAAGCGCTTCTTCGGCGCCGCGCGCAACATCGAGAACGGCGGCTCGCTGACGATCCTCGCCACGGCCCTGGTCGAGACCGGGTCCAAGATGGACGAGGTCATCTTCGAGGAGTTCAAGGGCACCGGCAACATGGAGCTCAAGCTCAACCGCTCCCTGGCCGACAAGCGCATCTTCCCCGCGGTCGACGTCGACGCGTCCGGCACGCGTAAGGAAGAGATCCTCATGGCCAAGGAGGAGCTGCAGATCGTCTGGAAGCTCCGCCGGGTGCTGCACGCCCTGGACATGCAGCAGGCTCTGGAACTTCTCCTGGAGAAGATGAAGGAGACCAAGTCCAACGCCGAGTTCCTGCTGCAGGTGCAGAAGACCACGGTGAGCAACGACCGCGACTAGCGGCCACGCGCCTGAAGGGGCGGCGGGGAGGTTCTCCCGCCGCCCCTTTCGCGTGCCGAGGCCGTGCCAAGGCGCCGAGGGTGGGGTTAACCCCACCTGCGGATCGGACGTCTGCTCCATTCACCCCGTCCGCGGCGCCGGGCAGGCTGGGGGCATGCGATCGGTGAGGCTGAAGGACAGGGTGCGGTTCGGGCCGAAGGGGCCGTTAGGGGTGCTGGTCGACCCGATGACCTGGCGGGCGGCTCCGTACCTGCTGGTCAGCGCGTTGTTCGGGATGGTCTGGTTCGTCGTGGTGACCCTGGCGACGACGGTGGCGGTGCCGCTGGTGATCGTCTGGGTGGGGCTGCCGCTGACGATGGCGACCGTGCTGATGTGGCGCGGCGGGGCGATGCTGGAGCGGCGGCTGATGGGGGCGGCGTTCGGGGTGCGGATCGCCGACCCGTACCGGAGCAGGCCCGAGGGCGGGCTGCTTTCGCACCTCACCTGGCTGCTGGGCGACAAGGCCACCTGGCAGGACCTCGGCTACCTCCTCATGCTCCTCCCGCTGGGCCTGGTGGAGTCCGCGTTGTCGCTGGCGCTGTGGACGGCGACGGCGGTGCTGCTCCTCGCGCCCCTGGCCCGCGTCCTGTACGTCCTGAGCGACGGGCGCACCGGCCTGATCATCGATGACTGGGCGGGCGTGCTGGTCGCGGGCGCGGCCGGCGTGGTGCTGCTCGTCGTGACGGCCTACCTCGTACGGGGCATGGCCTGGCTGCACGGCACCCTGGCCACGGTGCTGCTCGGCGGCAGCGAGGAGGAGCGGCTGCGGGCCAGCCGGGCCAGGGGGATCGACGCCGCCGAGGCCGAACGCCGCAGGATCGAGCGCGACCTGCACGACGGCGCGCAGCAGCGGCTGCTGTCGGTGGCGGTGGACCTCGGACGGGCACAGGCCAAGTTCGACACCGAGCCGGAGGAGGCCAGGGCGCTGATCGTCCAGGCTCACGCGGGCACCAAGGCGGCCATCGCCGAGCTGCGCGACCTGGCCCGCGGCATCCACCCGGCCATCCTCACCGACCGCGGGCTCGACGCGGCGCTGTCGGGGCTGGCCGCGCGGGCCCCGGTGCACGTGGACGTCTCCGTCGAACTGGCCGAACGGCCGCCCGCCGCGGTGGAGAGCATCGCGTACTTCATCGTCGCCGAGGCCCTGACCAACCTCGCCAAGCACTCGGGCGCGACGGAGGCGTCGGTGGCGGTGTTCGGCGGCGACCGCGGCGTGGTCGTGGACGTGTGGGACAACGGCATCGGCGGCGCCGTCGTCACGCCGGACGGCGGGCTGTCGGGCCTGGCCGACCGGGCGGCGACCATCGACGGCGTGCTCGTGCTGCACAGCCCCGTCGGGGGGCCGACGATCGTGCGTGCGGAGCTGCCCTGCGAATGGTAGTCATGTGCACATGCGCGTGGTCATCGCCGAGGATTCCGTACTGTTGCGCGAGGGGCTGGCGCGGTTGCTCGCCGACGGCGGTTTCGAGACCGTCGC
>NZ_JBSFGJ010000308.1:0-11307 GCF_053596515.1 Nonomuraea sp. NPDC001684 | reverse complement strand
ACGATGTCGTCGCGGAGGATCAGCTCGCGTTCATATTCAGGTCCGAGCGCGCTGGCCAGCTCCTTCGTGGAGCGGCCGAGCAGCCCCGGGATCTCCACCGCGTCGAAGTTGACCAGGCCGCGCGCCACCACGCCGCCCTGCGGCCCGCACAGGTCGACCGGGTCGCCCGCGGCGAACTCGCCCTCCACGGACGTCACGCCTGCGGGCAGCAGCGACTTGCGCCGGCCCACGATCGCCTCGACCGCCCCCTGGTCGAGGTGCAGCCGGCCGCGCCCGGTGGTGGCGTGGGCGAGCCACAGGAGCCGCGTGCCGGGGTGCCGGCCGCCGGGGTGGAAGTAGGTGCCGATGTCGGCGCCGGTGAGCGCCTGGGCGGCGTGGGCGGCGGCGGTGAGCACGACCGGCACGCCCGCGCCCGTGGCGATCCGGGCCGCCTGGACCTTGGTCACCATGCCGCCGGTGCCGACCGCCGCGCCGTTCCTGCCCAGCTCGACGCCGACCAGGTCCTCCGGGCCGCGCACCTCGGCCAGCCGGCGCGAGCCGGGCCGGCTCGGCGGGCCGTCGTAGAGGGCGTCGACGTCGGACAGCAGCACCAGCGCGTCGGCGTGGATCAGGTGGGAGACCAGCGCGGCGAGCCGGTCGTTGTCGCCGAACCTGATCTCGTCGGTCGCGACCGTGTCGTTCTCGTTGACGATCGGCACGATGCCCAGCTCCAGCAGCCGGGCCAGGGTGCGCTGGGCGTTGGCGTGGTGGGCGCGGCGCATCATGTCGTCGGCGGTCAGCAGCACCTGGCCGACGCGCAGGCCGTAGCGGGCGAAGGAGGAGGTGTAGCGCGCGACCAGCACCCCCTGGCCGACGGAGGCCGCCGCCTGCTGGGTGGCCAGGTCGCGTGGCCGCGCCGACAACCCCAGCGGGCCGAGACCCGCCGCGATCGCTCCCGACGACACCAGTACGATCTGCGCCCCGGCACGCCGCCGCGCCGCCAGGACGTCGACCAGGGCGTCGACCCGGTCCACGTCGATCATGCCCTGGGGGGTGGTGAGCGAGGAGGAGCCGACCTTGACGACGACCCTCGACGCTGAGCTGATCTGTTCCCGCACGCCTGACAGCCTATCCGCGCGCCACCCCCACCCCCGTCCCGCTTTCACCCCCCGCGGAACCGCAACCGCCGCGCGCCACACCGGCGGTCCCCGTACGCCCCCGCCCCCAGGGCCGTCACTCCCGAGAGACCTCAGCGACCCACCGCTGGGCCACCGCCTCCAGACACTTCGCCCCCTGTGGACTCACAGCGGTCCCACCGCACGGCCCGCCCGCACAGAAGGACGGCGATCCCACCCACGACCACCACCCCCGGCCGCTTCACCCCCGTGGAACCCGCAGCGATCCCGCCACGAGAACCACCGACGGGCACGATCGCGACCCACCCGCCGCCTGGGTCACCCATACGAGGGTCCCAGCCGACGGTCACCCCAAACGGCGGCCACCAGCCAACGACCACACCACACGGCATCAGCAGCCGACAGCCACCCCATACGACAGCCACCAGCCAACGACCACACCGCACGGCATCACCGGCCGACGGCCACCTCATATGAGGGTCACCTCATATGAGGGTCACCTCAAACAGCGGTCACCAGCCGGCGACCACCCCATACGACGGTCACCAGCCGGCGACCACCCCATACGGTCACCAGCCGGCGGCCACGCCAGACGGCAGTCACGCCAAGACGACCGTCACCCCCGGCAGCGGTCAGACCAGGCGGTTGTCCGAGCCGCGGGGCCCCTGCCGCACCGACTCGGCGCTGAGCGTCGGCTGCCAGTCGAAGACGTACCCGCCCTCCATCGGCCCGATGACCACCTCGGCCCCCGCCTTGGCGCCCGCCTTGACCAGCTCATCCTCCACGCCGAGCCGTTCGAGCCGGTCGGCCAGGTACCCGACGGCCTCGTCGTTGCTGAAGTCGGTCTGCCGGATCCACCGCTCGGGCTTCTCGCCGGTGACCTGGAACATGTTCTCGTTGACCCGCCGCACCTTGAACCCGGCCTCGCCGAGCTGCTTGGGCCTGATCACCAGTCGGGTCGGCTCCTCGACCGGCTTGTTGGCCCTGGCCGCCGCCACCCACTCGCCCATCGCGTACGTGAGCTCCCGCAACCCGTCGTGCGTAGCCGCCGAGATGACGAAGACCTGCAGCCCCCGCTCCTCGAACTCGGCCCTGACCAGGTCGGCCAGCTCCCGCGCGTCGGGCACGTCGGCCTTGTTCAGCACGATCATCCGCGGCCGGTCCTCAAGCTTCCCGTACGCCCGCAGCTCGGCCTCGATCACCTCGTAGTCGGTGACCGGGTCGCGCCCCGGCTCCATGGTCGCGCAGTCGATGACGTGCACGAGCATGTCGCAGCGCTCGACATGGCGCAGGAACTCGTGCCCGAGCCCCTTGCCCTGCGAGGCCCCCGGGATCAACCCGGGCACGTCGGCGACCGTGAACACGTTCTCGCCGGCCGTCACGACCCCCAGGTTGGGGATGAGCGTGGTGAACGGATAGTCCGCGATCTTCGGCTTGGCCGCGCTCAGCGCCGCGATCAGCGACGACTTGCCGGCGCTGGGGAACCCGACCAGCGCCACGTCGGCGACGCTCTTGAGCTCCAGCATGACGTCGAGGCCGTCGCCGGGCTCCCCCAGCAGCGCGAACCCGGGCGCCTTCCGCCGGGACGTGGCCAGCGCGGCGTTCCCCAGCCCGCCGTGACCGCCCTGCGCGATCACGTACCGGGTGCCGGCCCCCACGAGGTCCACCAGCACCTCACCGGTGTTGGCGTCCTTCACCACGGTCCCGTTCGGGACGGCGAGGATCACGTCGTCGCCGTTGGCGCCGTCGCGGTTGGAGCCCTGCCCCTGCTTGCCGTTGTCGGCCTTGCGATGGGGACGGCGGTGGTAGTCCAGCAAGGTCGCGGTGTTGGGATCGACCTCAAGGATCACGTCGCCGCCACGGCCGCCGTTCCCCCCGTCGGGGCCGCCGAGCGGCTTGAACTTCTCCCGGTGGATGGAGGCGCACCCGTTCCCTCCGTCACCGGCCTTGACGTGCAGGACCACCTGGTCCACGAAGTCCGGCATCCAGCTCTCCTCCATCAAGCCCACCAGGGGCAATACAAGATCAATCACAACATGGCGCCCCCGCAGGGCCCCCAGAAAACGCCTAAGGGGTGGATCGACAGGCGATCCACCCCTTGAAGCAACACCGAAGCGAAGCTGATTACTCCGCGACGGGAACGATGCTGACGGCGCGACGACCGCGCTTGACGCCGAACTGCACGTGGCCGGCGGCCAGCGCGAACAGCGTGTCATCGCCACCACGGCCGACGTTGTCGCCGGGGTGGAAGTGGGTGCCGCGCTGACGAACGATGATCTCGCCCGCGTTCACCAGCTGGCCGCCGAAGCGCTTGACGCCCAGGCGCTGAGCGTTGGAGTCACGGCCGTTCCGGGTGGACGACGCGCCCTTCTTGTGTGCCATCTCTCAAACTCCCGATCAGGCCTGGTCGATACCGGTGATCTTCACCTGGGTGTACCGCTGACGGTGACCCTGGCGCTTCTTGTAACCGGTCTTGTTCTTGTACTTGAGAATGCGGATCTTCGGGCCCTTGGTCTCACCGAGGATCTCGGCGCTGACCGTGAACTTGCCGGCCTCGGTGGTCACATCGCCGTCGTTGACGACGAGCACCGTCGGCAGCGTAACCGAAGAGCCGACCTCGCCGGCGACCTTGTCCACCTCGAGGACGTCACCGACGGAGACCTTCTGCTGCCTGCCGCCGCAACGAACGATCGCGTACACCGCGGAACCCTTCTACTGACTCGCTGTTGCCCTCAGCCGCCCCGCATCGAGGCGGCCGCCGAATGCTGCGCCTATCATTCGGCCTGTCTCAAACCGACGAACCGAGTAAGCGCGCCAACAGGGCACGTCACCTGACGCACCGATTCACCAGGGTACCGCTTAACGGTGCCCTAGGCGAACCGGACGGATCGTCGGAAGCCTGCCGAGGCTACTCGGCGGACTTGGCTCGGCGGGAGCGTCGCCGCCCTCTGCCGGAAGTCTGGCTGGCCTGGTCGTCCTCAGCCGGGACGTCATCAAGCGCACCGGTCACGGTATCACGGCTGGCGGAGTCCTTGGCCGCGGAAACCTTGTCCGAGACCGCCTTCTCGATCGCCATCTTGCCCTGCGTGCCGCGCGGCTCCGGCTTGGCCTCGACCGGCTCGGTCGAGACGATCAGCCCGCGCCCGTTGCAGCACTCACAGGCCGTCGAGAACGCCTCCAGCAGCCCCTGACCGACCCGCTTACGCGTCATCTGCACCAGGCCCAGGGAGGTCACCTCGGCGACCTGGTGCTTGGTCCTGTCGCGCGCCAGGCACTCCAGCAGCCGCCGCAGCACCAGGTCGCGGTTGGACTCCAGCACCATGTCGATGAAGTCGATCACGATGATGCCGCCGATGTCCCGCAGCCGCAGCTGGCGGACGATCTCCTCGGCCGCCTCCAGGTTGTTCCTGGTGACGGTCTCCTCGAGGTTGCCGCCCTGGCCGGTGAACTTGCCGGTGTTGACGTCGACGACGGTCATCGCCTCGGTACGGTCGATCACCAGCGAGCCGCCGCTCGGCAGCCACACCTTGCGCTCCAGCGCCTTGCCCAGCTGCTCGTCGATCCGGTACGACTCGAACACGTCGCCCTGCCCGGTGTCCCAGCGCGACAGGCGCTCGCCCAGGTGCGGCGCGACGTACTTGACGTAGTCGTCGACGGTGTCCCAGGCGTCGTCGCCCTGCACGACCAGCGAGGTGAAGTCCTCGTTGAACACGTCGCGCACGACCCGGATGGTCAGGTCGGGCTCGGCCGACAGCAGCTCGGGCGGGCTGGCCGACTTGGCCTTCTTCTGGATGTTCTCCCACTGGGCCGACAGCCGGGCCACGTCGCGAGCCAGCTCGTCCTCGGAGGCGCCCTCGGCCGCGGTGCGGACGATCACACCGGCGTTCTCCGGCATGACCTTCTTCAGGATGCTCTTGAGCCGGGTGCGTTCCTTGTCGGGCAGCTTGCGGCTGATGCCGGTCATCGACCCGTCCGGCACGTACACCAGGTAGCGGCCGGGCAGGCTGATCTGCGAGGTGAGCCGGGCGCCCTTGTGGCCGATCGGGTCCTTGGTGACCTGCACCAGCACCGACTGGCCGGACTTCAGCGCCGCCTCGATGCGCTTGGGCTGGCCCTCCAGCCCGGCGGTGTCGAAGTTCACCTCACCGGCGTACAGGACGGCGTTGCGCCCCTTGCCGATGTCCACGAACGCGGCCTCCATCGACGGCAGCACGTTCTGGACCTTGCCCAGGTAGACGTTGCCGACGTAGGACTGGCTGGCCTCGCGGTTGACGTAGTGCTCGACGAGCACGCCGTCCTCCAGGACCGCGATCTGCGTACGGTCGCCCTGACGCCGCACCACCATCATGCGGTCGACGGACTCACGGCGGGCCAGGAACTCCGACTCCGTGATGATCGGCGGACGCCTGCGGCCGAGCTCGCGCCCCTCACGGCGGCGCTGCTTCTTGGCCTCCAGGCGGGTCGAGCCGCGCACGCTCTGCACGCCGTCGGTGGCGGTCTCCAGAGAGGCGGCACGGCCGGAACGCGGCGCGCGGATGCGCACCACCGTGTTCGGCGGGTCGTCGCTGGAGGGCTCCAGGGTCTCCTCGGTGCCGCGGCGACGACGACGGCGACGGCGGCGCGAGCCGGCGGCCTCTTCCTCCTGGGCCTCCTCGCCCTGGTCCTCGCCTTCCTCCTCGTCGCCTTCCTCGCCGTCCTCGGCCTCGTCACGCTCGCGCGACTTGCCGCGGCCCCGGCCGCCGCGACGGCGACGGCGACGACGGCCGCCGCCCTCCTCCTCCTGCTCGTCGGAGGTGTCGAGGTCGCCCTCGTCCTCGACGACGGTCTCGTCGACCAGCTCCTCGATCTCCTCGGGCTCCGGCTCCGGCTCGGGCCGCCGGATCACGGCGGGCTTGCCCTGGCTGGGGTCGGGGGCCTGGAACAGCGGCGCGAAGATGGCCGCGGGACGCTGGAACGCCGTTCCCGGCTCGTCGTGCCTGCGCGCGCTCAGCCCGAAGGGGTCGGCGAGCAGGCTCGGCCGGTCGACGTCCTCGTCGAGGTCCTCGCCGGCGGGCTCGTCGTCGAGCGGCTCGTCCTCGGGCAGGATCTCCAGGATGTCCTCGTCGGCCGCCTCGGCGGCCTCGGGCACGGTGACGGCCACCTCGACGTCGGAGGGCGTCGCGACGACCTCGACGTCGGCGCCCGCCGGCGCCTCCACGACGACCTCTTCGGCCTTCTTCCGCGTACGCCGCCGCTTCGGCGCCTCGGCCTCCTCCTCCGGGAGCGCTCCCGCGACCTCCGGCTCGGCCTTCTTGGTCGTACGGCGGCGCGTCGTGGTCGCGGTGGACCGCGTGCGCGTGGCCCTCTTGGGCTTCTCCTCGGGAACGTCGGCGGCTTCCACCACGGCCTCGGCCATGGCGGCCTCGACCACGCTGGCCACCTCGTCGGCCTCGGCCGGGCCACCCGCGTACGCGGGGCTCTCGGCCTCCGGCGCGCCCGGACTCTGCACCACGGGCGCCACGACCGGCTCGGCCGCACCGGCCACCTGCCCGGCGGCCTCCCGCCGCTCGACGACCGGCGCCACGACGGGCTCCACGGCGGGCTCTGCCGACGTACCGGCCTGCGAGGCGGCAGGACTCTCGGCCTGCTGCGGCGCCGGCCCCTCGGGCACGACGGCCCCGGCCACGGCACCTTCAGGCGCGCCAGCACCGGTCGCGGCACCTTCAGGCGCGCCAGCACCGGTCGCGGCACCTTCAGGCGCGCCAGCACCGGTCGCGGCACCTTCAGGCGCGCCAGCACCGGTCGCGGCGCCTTCAGGCGCACCGGTCGCGGCGCCTTCAGGCGCACCGGCCACAGCGGAGGCACCCTGCGGCGCACCGGCTCCAGCCACGGCGCTCTCGGGCGCGCCGGCCTGTGCCTGAACGCCCTCCGGGCCGCCCTCGGCGGCTCCGGCCGGGCCTGCCGGCGATTCGGGCGCCGCCGCGCGGGCCCGGGTTCTCCGGCCGCGCCCGGCGTCGGGCGCGGGTTCTCCGGCAGCGCGCTGCACGGCGTTGGTCTGCACCGGTTGCACGTCGGCAACCGACGGCGCGGCCTGGGCGGCCGCGACGGTGATCGGGGCGGTGGCGGCCGGCTCCTCCGGCAGCTCCGGCGGAGGACCCGCCGGGCGGCTCGCGGAACGGCGGCGCCTGGTCACCTTGGGCTGTTCAGTTGTCTCCCCGTCAGGGCCAGTGGCCCCGGCGTTGGGCTCGTTGTCGAGCATGCGGGCGCTCTCCCGTCAGCTCCCGGGCGCGTCGCCGCGCCGCGCAGGAGCCCTCGTGTCTCGTTGTCCGCCCCCGCCTCCGGAAAGGAGGCGCGGGCGCCAAGTCCTGTCAGCGGTGGCGCCCCGCTCGCGCAGGGCACCTCCTTAGCCGACGACGTGCTCACCCGCCGGTCCCGCCTCGCCGCCGCGCGTCGTATCGCGGTCAAGGCCGAGCGGGTCGGCAAGCGCACCGGTACCGGCGTCGAGCGGCCCCTGCGCCAGCCTGGTCACCTCGGGGGGGACCGGCGGCGCGAAGTCGGCCACAAGGCGCAGCCCTGTGAGCACATCATCGGGTCGAACGGCAGGCGTCATGTGCCGAACAACCATGCGCAGTATGACACACGTCTGTCCTGGCACCTGAGCTGCGGTTCTGTCTGTTCCCTCGGACACCACGAGCCCCAGGACGGCCTCCCGCGCGTCGAAGCGCCGGGGGCCCTTCTTGGTGAGGCGCT
Organism: Nonomuraea sp. NPDC001684; assembly: GCF_053596515.1. Lineage (NCBI taxonomy): Bacteria > Bacillati > Actinomycetota > Actinomycetes > Streptosporangiales > Streptosporangiaceae > Nonomuraea > Nonomuraea sp. NPDC001684. The sequence continues at coordinate 3,463 of NZ_JBSFGJ010000308.1, read as the reverse complement.
CGACCTCCACGGTGCCCGCCGCGAGGAACTTCTCCACCGCCGTCTCGGCGAGCTCGCGATCGGCCCCGGGCAGGCGTACCTCCCAGTCGGAGACCTCCAGGCGGTCGGCCAGCCCCCCCGGGCCCGCCTGCACGACGTCGAGCACGTCGAGACCGGGCGGCAGTGACGCGTCCAGGCTCGACTTGACCTGCTCGGGGTCGCACAGCCTGGTGACACCGATCTCGAGGTATTCGGCCTCGCTGGCGACACCGGTCGGCGCTGCGCCCGCGTAGGAGATCTTCGGATGGGGCGAGAAGCCCGCGCTGAAGGCCACCGGAATGCCGGCACGGCGGACCGCCCTCTCGACGGCCCGCGAGATGTCGCGGTGACTGGTGAAGCGCAGACGTCCGCGCTTGGCGTAACGCACACGAAGGCGCTGCACCGTAGGCGCGGGCGGAGGCCCATCGGGAACAGGTTTCAGAGCTTTGCGTCCTTCCCTTGTCAGAGTTCCTTCTCCCAGGATAAGCCGCCGCGACACGTGTATGTGTACGCCGTGACACGGCTCGCCCACTGAGCGCGCTAGACCACGGTGAGAGGAAGGAGCTTGCGCCCTGTCGGGCCTATCTGGATCTCGGTGCCCATGGTCGGGCAGACCCCGCAGTCGTAGCACGGGGTCCAGCGGCAGTCTTCGACCTCGCCACCGGACACGGCCTCCTGCCAGTCCTGCCAGAGCCATTCGCGGTCGAGCCCGGCGTCGAGGTGGTCCCACGGAAGGACCTCGTTCTCGGCCCGCTCACGCGTGGTGTACCAGTCGACGTCGACGCCCGCCTTCTCGGCGGCCTGCATCCATCTGTCGTAGGAGAAGTGCTCGCTCCACCCGTCGAACCTGCCGCCGGCCTCCCACACGGCCCTGATCACCGCGCCGACCCTGCGGTCGCCGCGCGAGAGCAGGCCCTCCACGATGGACGGTTTGCCGTCGTGGTAGCGGAAGCCGATGGCCCGGCCGTACTGCTTGTCGCCGCGCAGCGAGTCGCGCAGCGCCTTGAGCCGCCGGTCGACGGTCTCATGGTCGGCCTGCCCGGCCCACTGGAACGGGGTGTGCGGCTTGGGCACGAACCCGCCGATGGAGACGGTGCAGCGGATGTCGCGGCTGCCGGTCGCCTCACGGCCCGCCTGGATGACCTTCTTGGCCAGGTCGGCGATGCCGAGCACGTCTTCGTCCTGCTCGGTGGGCAGCCCGCACATGAAGTAGAGCTTCACCTGCCGCCAGCCCTGCGAGTAGGCGGTGGTGACCGTGCGGATGAGGTCTTCCTCGGTGACCATCTTGTTGATCACCTTGCGCATGCGCTCGGAGCCGCCCTCGGGGGCGAACGTGAGACCCGAGCGCCTGCCGTTCCTGGAGAACTCGTTGGCCAGGTCGATGTTGAACGCGTCGACCCGGGTCGAGGGCAGGGACAGCGAGGTGTTGGTGCCCTCGTAGCGGTCGGCCAGGCCCTTGGCGACCTCGCCGATCTCGGAGTGGTCGGCCGAGGACAACGACAGCAGGCCGACCTCGTTGAAGCCGGACTCCTTGATGCCGTTGTCGACCATGGCGCCGATCGTGGTGATCGAACGCTCCCGCACCGGACGGGTGATCATGCCCGCCTGGCAGAAGCGGCAGCCGCGCGTGCAGCCGCGGAAGATCTCCACGCTGAACCGCTCGTGCACCGTCTCGGCCAGCGGCACCAGCGGCTTCTTCGGATAGGGCCACTCGTCGAGGTCCATGACGGTGTGCTTGTGCACCCGCCACGGCACGTCGGACCTGTTGGGCGCGACCCGCTTGATGCGCCCGTCGGGGTGGTAGTCGACGTCGTAGAACTTCGGCACGTAGACGCCGCCGGACTCGGCGAGCCGCATCAGCAGCTCGTCGCGCCCGCCGGGACGCCCCTCGGCCTTCCACTCACGGATGACCTCGGAGATGGCGATCGAGATCTGCTCGCCGTCGCCGAGCACGGCCGCGTCGAGGAAGTCGGCGATCGGCTCGGGGTTGAAGGCCGCGTGACCGCCGGCGAGCACGATCGGGTCGTCCTCGCCCCGGTCGACCGCGTTGAGCGGGATCCCGGCCAGATCGAGCGCGGTCAGCATGTTGGTGTAGCCCAGCTCCGTCGAGAACGACAGGCCGAGCACGTCGAAGGCGCGCACCGGCCGGTGCGCGTCGACGGTGAACTGCGGCACGCCCTCGGCCCGCATGAGGGCCTCCAGGTCCGGCCAGACCGCGTAGGTGCGCTCGGCCAGGGTGCGGGGCAGCTCGTTGAGGATCTCGTAGAGGATCGCCACGCCCTGGTTGGGCAGCCCGACCTCGTAGGCGTCCGGGTACATCAGCGCCCACCGCACGTCGGCGGAGTCCCAGTCCTTGACGGTCGAGTTGAGCTCACCCCCGACGTACTGGATGGGCTTCTGCACCTTGGGCAGCAGCGCTTCCAGGCGGTGGAATATCGACTCGACAGGCATACCGTCCAGGGTAGCGGCGCGCGGACGGTGACAAATCCGGCCCACCGGCGGACGGCCCCCGTTACGCGCTCAGTTGAACGACTGCCGCCGCACTCTGATGGCCAGAAGCAGCCCTACCGCCATGAGGTTCGCGAACGTGGCAGTGCCGCCATAGGACACGAAAGGCAGCGGCAGACCGGTGATCGGCATGATCCCGATCGTCATCCCGACATTGATGAACGTCTGGAACGCGAACCAGCACACGATCATGCCCGCGACCAGCGTGCCGAACCGGTCGTCGCAGTGCCTGGCGACCTTCAGCCCGCGCAGCAGCACCACGCCGAGCAGCAGCACCACGGTGACCGACCCGATGAACCCGAACTCCTCCCCCGCCACCGTGAAGATGAAGTCGGTGTGCTGCTCGGGCACGAACCGGCCGGTCGTCTGCCCGCCGCCGAAGAGCCCCTTGCCCAGCAGTTGCCCGGAACCGATCGCGATCAGCGACTGCGTGCTGTTGTAGCCCACCCCGCGCGGATCGACCTTCGGATCGACGAACGCGGTGAACCGCGCCACCTGGTACGGCTCCAGCAGGTTGAACCAGAACACGCAGAACACCCCGGCCGCCGCCACGAGCACCAGCCCGACGATCCACCGCTTGCGCACGCCCCCGATCACCAGCCCCGCGGCCGTGATCACGGCGAGCACGAGCGCCGTGCCGAGGTCGGGCTGCAACATCACCAGCCCCATCGTGATGCCCGCCGCGACCAGGGCCAGCGTGATGTCCAGGGCACGCGGCCGGTCGCTGCCCTCGGCGGGCTGGGCCAGCAGCATCGCGATGATCAGCAGCAGCCCGACCTTGGCGAACTCCGACGGCTGCACCGCGAACCCGCCTCCGAGCAGGATCCACGAGTGCGACCCGTTGATCGTCGCGCCCAGCGGCGTGATCACCAGCGCCAGCCCCACCAGCGACACCAGGAACACCAGCGGCGCGTACGCCCGCATCGCCCGATGGTCG
>NZ_JBSFGJ010000307.1:0-11328 GCF_053596515.1 Nonomuraea sp. NPDC001684 | reverse complement strand
CGGCTCCTGAGTGACGCGCGATAACCCAGGCCATTTAAGTCCAAATATCGCCATATCGGGATGCGCATATCTTGAGAAATCCTGATTATTGTGCGGCTACCTTCCAAGCCCCAGCTCCGGTTTCGGGAGGTTACGTAATGCCCCGCAGATTTGCCCTGCTCTCCATCCTCACCCTCGCCGCCGGGAGCATCGCCCTGCTCCCCGGCACCGCGGCCCAGGCCGGCGCGGCACCCCGTCCCGCCCAGCACGCCGCCGCGGACTCGACGTCCGAGCAACGGCAGGTCACGCGGTACTGGACCGAGGCCCGCATGGAGAGCGCGCAGCCGCTCGACCTGCCCGCGCCCAAGAACGGCGGGAAGTCGGCCCACAGCGCGGCGGCCGAGCCCGGCGAGCCCGGCGGCGGCACCCCCTGGCAGGCGCCGCCCACCGGCGACCGGGACGACGGGCGGCAGCTGCGGTCGGCCAACAGCTCCGGCGCCCCCTGGAGCGGCGGCGGCGCCGTCGTGAAGACCACCGGCCGGGTCTTCTTCACCTACCAGGGACGCAGCGCCTCGTGCTCGGGCTCGGCGGTGACCAGCGCGAACAAGAGCGTGGTGCTGACCGCCGGCCACTGCGTCAAGCTCGGCGGCGCCTTCCACACCAACTGGGTGTTCGTGCCCGGCTACGCCGCCGGCCAGCGCCCCTTCGGCACCTGGCCGGCCGCCAAGCTGCTGACCACCCCCCAGTGGAACGCCAGTGAGGACGTCAACTTCGACGTGGCCGCCGCCGTGGTGGCCCAGGTGGACGGCAAGAGCCTGGTGGACGTCGTCGGCGGCCAGGGCGTGGCCTTCAACCAGCCGCGTGGCCGGCAGATGTACTCCTTCGGCTACCCGGCCGCCGCCCCCTACGACGGCTCGAAGCTCATCTACTGCAGCGGCCGCACCTTCGACGACTTCCTGCTCTCCGACGACCTCGGCCTGACCTGCGACATGACCGGCGGCGCGAGCGGCGGCCCGTGGATGCTGAATTTCGACGAGTCGACCGGTCTCGGCACGCAGAACTCGGTCAACAGCTTCAAATACAACTTCGCCCCCAACTGGATGTTCGGCCCGTATTTCGGAAACGAGGCGCAGGCCGTTTACCAAGCAGCGCAAACCACCGGCGCACTCTGATCAATTTACGGAAAGTAGCCGCAAGAACACACGTCGTGGTGCACACTCGGGGGCCATGACCCTGAGCACCTCCCTGCTTGCGGCCGCCCCGCTGATCGCGGGGCTGACGGGACCGGCGATCCTCGGCGCGGTCCCCGGCCAGCACCAGGTCGATCGTCCCGCCGTCGAGCACGCCGTCGAGCACGCCGTCGAGCACGCCGTCGAGCACGCCGTCGAGCAGGCCGTCGAGCACACCGCGGCCCGGCGGAGCATGGTGGTCGAGCACGAGGCCGCGCGGAGCGACGCCGAGCAGCGGCGCGTGCTCGGCTACTGGACCCCGCAACGCATGGCGGCGGCCCTGCCCATCGGTCTGCTCGACTCCGTGACCGACGGCGACGGCCTGCTCGGCGGCCTGACCGGGCGCGGCGGGGTGCAGGCGAAGCCCGGCGGGTCCGGCGGGTCCGGCGGGTCCGGCGGGTCCGGCGGGTCCGGCGGCCGTACCGAGATCAACGTCGGCCGCCGGCACCAGGCGTCGTCCCGGCCCCAGGCCAGCACGATCGGCGCGCGCTGGAGCACCGGCGGAGCCGTGACCAGGACCACCGGGCGGGTGTTCCTGACCCTGGCGGGCGCCGACTTCGTCTGCTCGGCCAGCACGGTCACCAGCGCCAGCAAAGACCTCGTCGTCACCGCCGGCCACTGCGTCAAGGACGGCGCCGGCGAATGGGCGCAGAACTGGACGTTCGTCCCCGGCTACGGCAGGGGCGGCGAGCAGCCCTACGGCCAGTACGCGGCCCGCCGCATGTTCGTCTCAGCCCCCTGGTCGCGCTCCGGCGACGACAACCACGACGTCGGCATGGTCGCCCTGGCCACCTCGGGCGGGCGGCACGTCGCCGACGTGGTGGGCACCCAGGACATCGCCTTCAACACCCCGCGCGGCGGCCAGACCTACGGCTTCGGCTACCCGGCCGACCCGCCCTACGACGGCGACCAGCTCGTCTACTGCGCCGGGCGGCTGCGCGACGACCCGTACAAGCAGACACACGACCAGGGGCTCGGCTGCGCCATGACCGCCGGGTCGAGCGGCGGCCCCTGGCTGTCCGGCTTCGACCCGATGACCGGCCGCGGCACGGTCACCTCGCTGAGCAGCTTCAAGTACAGCGACGACCAGCACACCATGTACGGCCCGTACTTCGGCCAGGCCGCCAAGACGGTCTACGCCACGGCCGAACGCGCCTGAAAGGCCCCGCCGAACACGCCTGAAAGGCCCCCGCCGAACGCGCCTGAAAAGCGGTGCCGGACGCGACTGAGAAACGGCGCCGGACGCACGACCACCCCGCGCCGGGGAGGCGCGGGGCGGGCCGGGAGCTACAGCGACAGGCCGGTGAGCACCATGACCTTCTCGTAGGTCAGGTCCTCCATGGCCGAGTGCAGGCCCTCGCGGCCGATGCCGGAGTCCTTCACGCCGCCGTACGGCATCTGGTCGGCCCGGTACGACGGCACGTCGCCGATGATCACGCCGCCGACCTCCAGCTCGCGGTTGGCCTTGAAGGCGGCGTCCAGGGAGCGGGTGAAGACGCCGGCCTGGAGGCCGTACTTGGAGTCGTTCACCATGGCGTACGCCTCGTCGATCGACGCGGCCGGCTGAAGGATCATGACCGGCCCGAAGACCTCCTCGCAGGCCACCTTGGCGTCGTGCGGGACGTCGGCCAGCACGGTCGGCGCGACCGTGGCGCCCTCGCGGGTGCCGCCGGCCAGGACGCGGGCGCCGGCGGCGACCGCCTCGCGCACCCACTGCTCCACACGCTCGGCGGCGGCCTCCGACACCAGCGGCCCGACCTGGGTCTTCTCGTCGGCCGGGTCACCCGTGACGAGCGCGCCCACGGCCGGCAGCAGCAGCTCGACGAACGCGTCGTAGACCGGCTGCTCGACGATCACCCGCTGGACGGCGATGCAGCTCTGACCGGCCTGGTAGTTGGAGAACAGGGCGATGCGCTGCGCGGCCCAGTCGAGGTCGGCGTCGGCCAGCACGACGGCCGCGGCGTTGCCGCCCAGCTCCAGGGTCACGTGCTTGCGCGGCACCTGGTCGGCGATGGCGTAGCCGACGGGCGCGGAGCCGGTGAAGGAGACCACGGGCAGGCGGGGGTCGTCGACGAGGGCGGCGGCGCGCTCGTTCTGCACGGGCAGCACCGAGAACATGCCCGCGGGCAGGTCGGTCTCGGCCAGGATCTCGCCGAGAACCAGCGAGGACAGCGGCGTGGCCGGCGCGGGCTTGACGATGATCGGGGCGCCGACGGCGATGGCGGGCGCGACCTTGTGGGCGACCAGGTTCAGCGGGAAGTTGAACGGCGTGATCGCCAGCACCGGGCCCTTGGGCACGCGGGAGACGTAGGCGAGACGGCCCGCGGCGGCCGGCTCGGTGTCGAGCCGCTGCACCTGGCCGGACCAGCGGCGGGCCTCCTCGGCGGCGAAGCGGAACGTGGAGATGGCGCGGTTGACCTCGCCGCGCGCCCAGAAGATCGGCTTGCCGTTCTCGGCGGTGATCAGGTGGGCGATCTCGTCGGCCCGCTCGGCCAGCCGGCGCGAGACGTGGGCCAGGGCCTCGGCACGTACGTGCACGGGCAGCGCGGCGGCCTCGCGCGAGACCGCGTGGGCGGCCGCGACGGCCTCCTCGACCTGAGCATCGGTCGGTACGGAGTACCGGCCGACCGCACGACCGTCATGGGGGTTGGTCACGGTGAGATCGGTTTCGCCGGTGGCGGGCCGGCCGGCAAGCCAGAAGGTACGCACGTCCATACCCACGACGTTATGCCAAGCGGGAGCCCGGGGATTTACACCACGGTGCACAAGACTCCCACGAGCGCTCACCGTTAAGTACAAGCCCTGGTGTATACCCATGATGTAACAGAAGTAGACCCAATTCGGGATGTTTACCATGCGGAGTGGTTTGAGCGATCTCCGCCATGGCTAAGTCATCGGGTGCGGGTCTCCAGCGCGGTGGGCCCCCGATCAGAAAGGCGTGGGCCCCGTGACCGAGCAAAGTGAGGTCACAAGGACACTGAGCTCCTTGGTCGCTGGGGAGGTCGCATGACCTCGACCCCGCTGGGCCTGCAGGGCGCCTACCTGCTGGGCGAGCGCGCCACCCACGACGAACTCCGTTCCCGCCTGCTCGACGTGGCGGTGAACCTGCTTCAGAGCGAGGGTCCCGACAGTCTGACCATGCGCAGGATCGCGGCCGAGGCCGGCTGCACGACGACCGTCATCTACACGATGTTCGGCAACCGGGAGGGCCTGGCCGAGGCGCTGTATCTGGAGGGTTTCGAGCGTTTCCGCCGCTTTCTCGAAGCGGTCCCGCAGCGGCGCAACCCGCTGGAGTACCTGACCGCGCTCGGCCCCGCCTACCGGCAGGCGTGCCTGTCCGAGCCCGGCTACTACAACCTGATGTTCGAACGGGCCATCCCCGGTTTCGAGCCCAGCGAGCGGGCCAGGACGCTCGCCCGCGCGGCGCTGAACATCCTCGACCGGGTGATCGCCGACTGCATCTCCGCCGGCTACCTGACGCCGACCCAGCCGCGCAAGATCGCCGACGCGCTCTGGGCCGCCGCGCAGGGCGCGATCAGCCTGGAACGGGCCGGCCACCTGCGGGACGACCGCACGTACGAGGCGGTCACGCTGGCCACGATCTGCTGCTACCTGGTGGACAAGGACAGCCTGCCCTCGGCCCCCGGCCGCTGAAGCACCCGCAGGCCGGCGACGGGCCCAGCGATGGGCCCAGCGATGGGCTCAGCGTCGGGCCCAGCGGTGGCCAGGGGGCTCAGCGGCGGGCCGCCTCCAGGGCGAGCCACAGCTCGGCCCGTACGCCCGGGTCGTCGAGGTCGCGGCCGAGGAGTTCGGCGACGCGGCGCATGCGGTAGCGCAGGGTGTGCCGGTGGACGCCGAGCCGCTGGGCGGCGGCGTCCCAGTGGCCGTTGCTGTCGAGGTAGGCGCGCAGCGACTCGACCAGGTCAGCGCGGGATCCGTACGCGGTGAGCGGGGCCAGCAGCGCGCCGGAGAAGGCGCGCAGAGTGTCGGCGTCCAGCAGCGCGAGCAGGCCCTGCCCGGCCAGGTCGGCGAAGCGCGTCACGCCGCCGTCGCTGTGGGCCAGCGCGCGGCGTGCCTGGTCGAGCGCATCGCGCAGGCCGTCGTAGCGGCAGGGCGAGCTCAACCCGACCGGCCCCTCCACCTCCCGCGCCACCTTCTCCGCGCCCCCCTCGGACACCAGGCAGACACTCACCGGCTCCCCGCCCTGAAACCCGCCACCCCTCCCCCTGCCGCCACCACCGTGCCCACCGCCCTGTGCGCCACCGTGCCCACCGCCGGAACCACCGCCCTGTGCGCCGCCGGAACCACCGGCGTGAGCACCGCCCTGAGCGCCGCCTTCACCGCCGGTGCCGTCGTCGAGGAGCGCTGTGAAGCCGTGCGGCTCCAGGGTCTCCAGGGCGGCCGCGCCCGCCGCCAGGACCACCAGCGGCTCGCCGGGCAGCCGCGCGCCGAGCGTGCCGGCCACCGCCCGCGCCTGCTCGACCGCCCCGCCGAGCAGCAGTTCCAGCACGGCCGAGCGGAGCCGCCGGTCGGCCTCCCGCTGGGCCCTGCCCTGCTCCATGGCGAGCGTGAGCAGCGAGCCGGCGGCGTTGATCACCGTGTGGGTCACCGGCGAGAACGGCTTGCGGGCGCCGACCGCGAAGAAGCCGCGCGGCCGTGGACCGCCGCCGAGCGGCTGGATCACGACGTGCTCGTCGGGCCCGGACAACGCGAGACTCGCCGGCACCCGCTCACCGGCCTGGACCGCACCGCGCCTCCGCGCCCCGACCGGCACGCCGGCGCCCACCCGCTCACCGCCCTGTCCCGCGGTGGCGGCGGGCTCGCCCGTGGGCGGGCGCTCTGCTCCGGGGGTCTGGTCGGGTTGGGGTCTTGCCGGGCCGCCGGCGCGCAGCCGGCGCAGCTCGGCCACCACGACCGGCACGTCGGCCCCCGGTGTGGCGTGCCGGACCTCGCCCGTCTCGTCGAGCAGCGCCGCCCACCCGTCGATCTCCTTGGCCACCCGGTCGATGACCGCGTGCATGCCCTCCGGACGCAGCGCCGCCCGGGTCAGCCGCCCCTGCGCGGCGAAGGCGCGGGTGATCTCGTCGTACTGCTCGGCCGCGAGCAGCTCGCTGACCACCTTGCCGATCGCGATGAACGGCGTCTCGCGCGGCACCTCGAACAGCGGCAGCCCCGCCTCGTCGGCGGCCGCGACCAGGGCGGCCGGGACGTGCTCGTGGGAGAGCCCGACGCCGAAGCCGAGCCCGGCCACCTCACGACCCACCAGCCGGGCGACATATCCGGAGAAGTCGCCTTCAAGGCGGATCCCGGTCGTCAGCAGCAGCTCCGAGCCCTCAAGGAACGGCGTCGGGTCCTCCAGCTCGCTGACCGCCACCCAGCGCACCTCCGCGTCGAGCGCTCCGGCGGCCGCCGCGCCCGCCAGCTGACGCAACTTCATCCGTCGCGCCACGGTGCGTAGCGAAGGTGCCATACGAGTTTGTCCATTCCGGCAAAGGCGAGCACCCCCAGTGTGCCATATCGACGTATCGGCCCAGGTCGGAGCCCGACGTAGCGTCGAGCCCATGAGCATTCCCCAGGAGCGGCGCGTCGTGACCGCGATCCCAGGCCCCAAGTCGCAGGAGCTGCTGGCCCGCAAGCAGGCCGCCGTCCCCTCCGGCATCGGCACCACGCTGCCGGTCTTCGTCACCCGCGCCGGCGGCGGCATCCTCCAGGACGCCGACGGGAACTCTCTGATCGACTTCGGCTCCGGCATCGCCGTGACGAACGTGGGCAACTCCGCGCCGAAGGTCGTCGAGCGCGTCCAGAAGCAGGCGGCCGACTTCACCCACACCTGTTTCATGGTCACCCCGTACGAGTCGTACGTGCAGGTCTGCGAGAAGCTCAACGAGCTGACCCCCGGCGACCACGAGAAGCGCACCTTCCTGGTGAACTCCGGCGCCGAGGCCGTCGAGAACGCCGTCAAGGTGGCCCGGCACGCCACCGGCAGGCAGGCCGTCGTGGTGTTCGACCACGGCTACCACGGCCGCACGCTGCTCTCGATGACCATGACCGCCAAGAACATGCCGTACAAGCAGGGCTTCGGCCCGTACGCGCCCGAGGTGTACCGGGTGCCGCTGGCCTACCCGTTCCGCTGGCCGACGGGCGCGGACAACTGCGCGGAGGAGGCCGCCGCGCAGGCCATCGACCAGATCAACAAGCAGGTCGGGGCGGAGAACGTGGCCGCCGTGGTGATCGAGCCGATCGCCGGCGAGGGCGGTTTCATCGTCCCGGCCAGGGGCTTCCTGCCGCGGATCGCCGAGTTCTGCCGGGCGAACGGCATCGTGTTCGTGGCCGACGAGGTCCAGACCGGCTTCGCGCGTACCGGTGACCTGTTCGCCTGCGAGGACGAGGGCGTCGTCCCCGACATCATCTGCACCGCCAAGGGCATCGCGGGCGGCCTGCCGCTGGCCGCCGTGACCGGCCGCGCCGACCTGATGGACCACGTGCACGTCGGCGGCCTGGGCGGCACGTACGGCGGCAACCCGCTGGCCTGCGAGGCCGCGCTCGGCGTCCTGGAGACGATCGAGTCGGAGGACCTGGTCGCCAAGGCCCGCCGCATCGGCGAGATCATGCTCCCCCGTCTCCGCGCGCTCCAGGAGCGGTTCCCGGCGATCGGCGACGTGCGCGGACGCGGCGCGATGATCGCGATCGAGCTGGTCGAGCCGGGCACGAAGAACCCGGACCCGGCGGCCGTCCAGGAGATCGTCAAGCGCTGCCACGCCGAGGGCCTGGTGGTCCTGACCGCCGGCACGTACGGCAACGTGCTGCGCTTCCTGCCCCCGCTGGTCATGCCCGAGCACCTGCTTGAGGAGGGCCTGGGGATCCTGGAGAAGGCCATCTCCGCTCTATAACAAAGACCGAAAATCGGGCATCCGGCTTGCGGCTGGATGCCCGATTTTGTGTGTGTAACGCAGGTCACTCGGGTAGAGAATTCACCCTGGCTTGACGCTCAGCTAGACGATCACGGCCTCGGTCAGGGTTATAACGGATCCGGACATGCGGAGGGGCGATGGCAGCTGGGAGCGTGATGAACTGGGGTCCCACCAGAACGGCACGGAGTATGTTGACGTTCGACCCTGAGGGCCTGACGCCGGCCCAGCGCGACGGCGACGCCTGCGTGGTGTGCCACAAGAGGTGGCCGCGGCCCCGGGTCCGGGTCGGCAAACTGCCCGACAACTCCTCCGTGCTCGCCTGCACCGAATGCGCCGAGGCGCTCCTGCCCGCGCCCATGGCGACCGTGGTGGCCTTCCCCGGCCGCTAGACCGGCCGTCAGTCACGACCGTCAGGCCGCCGCGGCCGTCTCGCGCAGGCCCCACGGCGAGCCGTACTCGCGCAGCAGGTCGAGGAACGGCACCGCGTCGAACGCCTCGGGGCCGAGCACGCCCTCGCCCTTCCACACCCCGGTCGCCACCAGCTCCAGCGCGACGACCGGATGGATCGCCGTCTGCCACACGACGGCCTGGGAGCCGTACTCCCGCATCGACCACTCGTTGTCCACCACGTGGTACAGGTACACCTCGCGCGGCGAGCCGTCCTTGCCGGTGCCCTTGACCCACGTGCCCGCGCAGGTCTTGCCGCGCATGCGGGCGCCCAGCGTCGCCGGGTCCGGCAGGCTCGCGGCGACCATGTCGCGCGGCGCCACCTCCGCCCCGCCCACCCTGATCTTGTCGGCACTGTCCAGGCCCAGCTTGCGCAGCGTCTTCAGCACGCCGATGAACTCCTCGCCGAGCCCGTACTTGAACGTCACCCGCCGTGCCGGGATCCACCTCGGGACGAGCAGCACCTCCTCGTGCTCGACGTTCACGCACTCCACGGGCCCGATGCCGTCGGGGAAGTCGAACACCTCGGGCTCGCTGAACGGCTCGGTGGTGCGCCACTGCCCGTCCTCCCAGACGACGGGCGGGTTCAGGCACTCCTCGATGGTGGTCCAGATGGAGAACGTGGGCGCGAAGTCGTAGCCGTCCACGACGAGGTTGGCGCCGTCCCTGATGCCGATCTCGTCGATCTCGTCGAACAGGTGGTCGGCGGCGTAGCGGGCGAACACGTCCGCGAGCCCCGGCTCGACGCCCATGCCGACCAGCGCGAGCCGGCCCGCGCCGCGCCACTCGCCGTCGCGCTCGAACTGCCGGTCCCCCAGCTTCACCCCGGGCTTGCGGTACGGCTCGCGCGGATGCGGCTTCGACAACGACATCGCCATGTCCAGGTAGTGGGCCCCGGCCTCCAGGGCGGCCTCGAACAGCGGCATCGTGAAGCGCGGATCGACCGCGTTGAACAGCACGTCACATCGGTGCTCCCGGAGCGCCGCGGCGACCTGGGCCCGGTCGGAGGCGTCCAGCTGGATGGCGGTGAAGCGGGGGTCGTCCACGGCGGCGACGGCGCGGGCCGCCCGGCTCTGTTGGGAGTCGGCCACCACGATGTGTTCGTAGAAATGGCGGCGGGCGGCGATGGGCACCACGGCGGAGCCGACGCCTCCGGCGCCGACAAGAAGAATTCTCATGGAGAGAACATACTCACTGACTGGTCATTCAGTCGAATTTTCGCCCCGACGAGTCCCGGCACCTGGACGCTCTTCAGCCCGGCAACAGCAAGACGCCGTGGACGTCCTTCAGCCCGGAGACGGCGAGACGCCCCGGGACAGGGGGGAAGGCCCGGGGCGTCTCGGCAGGCGCACCCGGGGGAAGGCGCGCCCGCGATGGGGTCGAGCGGAGGCGGAGATCTCACCTACTCGGCGAGTTCGGCCCACCGTTTCCCCCAGACGGCATAATCAGTGCATTCCCCGTCCTCGCCGCGGCAACCGCCCGGCGGCCGGACGGCGAAGGCGATCCGGTCGAGCCGCTTGGGGTCGTCGGCGCCGTACAGGTCGCAGATCGACTTGGCCCGGCCCTTGCACGCCTTGTCGTTGGCCGGCGCGAGCCCCACCCAGGCGGCCGCGTCGCGCTGGGCGTCGGCCGCGGTCATCCAGGTCAGCCAGCGGTAGGCGCAGGTGGTGTCGGGCAGGTTGGCGCCGAGCATCCAGGAGTCGAGCCAGCCGGTGGCCGTCTTGGCGCCGACCGTCCGGACCGGCTTGCCGGCCTTCTGCAGCAGCAGGCGATAGTACGGTGTGGCCTGCGCGTAATCCAGCGACCCGGTGGCGAAGCCCTTGATCAGGTCGATCGGCTTGCGCCAGTAGGTGCGCTCCTTCTGCGGCCCGAGCAGCGCCATGGCCCGGTCGAGCTGCTCCTGGCTCAGCTCGTACGGGTCCTTGACGGTGGCGTCGGTCAGCGCGGCGTCGGCGATGGTCAGCGGGGTGTCGCGGAGCGCGGCCCGGCCGGAGGCGAACACCTGGCTCATGCTCGCGTCCTTGACCCTGGCCGAGTCGTAGATGAACTCGTGGTACCCCCACAGGAACGGCACGCCGTAGACCTTGCCGGACACCTTCGTCATGTCGCGGAAACGCTCGTTCAGGTCGTCGTAGCCGCTCACCTTGGCCGGGTCGATCGGCTGCACCAGCTTGCGCGTGATCAGGTCGCCGGCCAGCGCCGGGCCCGCCGAGATCAGGTCGTACGGGCGCTCGGCGGCCGCGACGGCCCGCTCCATCTCCTCGGCGGTGCGGACGGTGTCGACGCGGGCCAGGCGGCAGCCGGTCTCCTTCTCGAAGGAGCCGACCCAGTTGGCCTTGGAGCTGAGGCCGCCGTACTCGGCGTAGCCGCGGTAGGTGAGGATCTGCAGCGTGCCGTCGCTCTGGGTGGCCGTGGGCGACGGCGTGGCCGACGGGGTCGGCTTCGGGCTGGGCTTGGCGGCCGGCTGTGCTGCCTGCTGAGCCGCCTGCCCGGCAGCCGAGGACACCGCTCCCGTGCCGGCGACCAGCGCCGCCGCGGCCAGCGCCACGGCGGATATGCGACGGCGTCTCACGATGTCCCCCCTTGTCCGTTGCGCTGGAGCTTACCGGGGACGGGACCGGGAGGGACGCCGGTCCCTCCCGGCCGTGAGGCGTGAGTTACGCGTTCGTGGGGAAGCCGAGGTTCACACCGCCGTGGGACGGGTCCAGCCAACGCGAGGTCACCACCTTGCCCCGCGTGTAGAACTGCACCCCCTCGGTGCC
>NZ_JBSFGJ010000306.1:0-11367 GCF_053596515.1 Nonomuraea sp. NPDC001684 | reverse complement strand
CTGTAGGCCTCGTCGGGGCCTCTGCTGAGGTTGTCGAGCTGGCTGGAGACCGCCCTGTCGGCGACCGCCGCGGCGAGCGAGGCGGGGTCTGCCGCCGCTCGGCTGCTGCTGGAGCCTTGTTGGGCAGGGGTGGCTCCGGGCGGGGCGGCACTCGCGGGCGACGCGGGAAGCGTCAGGGTCGCGGCCGTGGCCAGGCCGGCGACCGCCGCGAGTAAGGCTTTGCGTTTCACGCTGTGGTGCTCCTTTCGGCAGGCTCCCTCCGGCCGTTGCCGTCTTGTGGGCGTGCGCGGGCCGCCGCGCGGTCAGGGGTGTCCTGGGTCGCGGGGCGTGAGGGGGATGTGGGGGGTGATAAAGGGTGACGGATACAGCAAGCGGACCGTTTCGCCTTGTTGCCGCCAGACGCTAAGCGCTGGTTGACTGCTCGAAAATACGTATGTTCATCGGTAGGCATACCGACATTTCTGTTACCGCTGGTCACACCCATCCACGTGCGGATAACAGCCACGATGCTGGACAATCGGGCACGTGCAGTTCGGCATCCTGGGCCCGTTGGAGGTGCGATCGGCCGGCGGCGACCCGATCGCCGTGGGCGGTCCCCGACCGCGTGCCCTGCTCGTCCTGCTGCTGCTGGAGGCGAGCCGGACGGTCGGCGTCGACCGGCTCATCGACGCCCAGTACGGCGAGAGCCCGCCGGCCGGCGCGGCCAACGCCGTGCAGGCGCAGATCTCCCGGCTGCGCCGCAACCTGCCCGCCGACCTGATCGAGTTCCACGGCGCCGGCTACCGGCTGGCGGTCCCGCCCGAGGACGTCGACGCCCACCGCTTCGAGCGGCTGGCCCGCGACGGCCGGCGGCTGCTCGCGGCGGGCCGGCACGCGGCGGCGGCGGCCGTCCTGCGGGAGTGCCTGGATTTGTGGCGCGGCCCGGCGCTCGCGGACGTGCGCGAGGCCGCCTACGCGCCCGGGCAGGCCGACCGGCTGGAGGAGCTGCGCCTCGCGGCCCGGGAGGACCTGTACGAGGCCGACCTGCACCTGCCCGAGGCCGAGCCCGCGGCGGGGCTGCGCGAGCTGGTCGCCGCCCACCCGCTGCGGGAACGCCCGCGCGCCCTGCTGATGCGCGCCCTGCACGCGGCCGGACGGCAGGCCGAGGCGCTGGCCGTCTACGACGAGGGGCGGCGGCTGCTCGCCGACGAGCTGGGCGCCGACCCCTCACCCGAGCTGGCGGCGCTGCACCTGGCGATCCTGCGCGGCGAGCAGCGGCGCGCGCACGCCACGCGGTCCGCGCCGCCGCCGCAGCTCACCACGTTCGTCGGCCGCGAGGAGGAGCTGGCGCGCCTGGCCGCGCTGCGCGGGGCGCGCCTGGTCACGATCACCGGCCCCGGCGGCACCGGCAAGACCCGCCTGGCCGTCGAGGCCGCCACCCGCGACCAGGAGCGGCAGGCGTGCTTCGCCGACCTGTCGCCCGCGGCCGGGGAGGGACAGGTGCCGCTGCTGGTGCTGAACGCGCTCGGGCTGCGCGAGTCGGCGCTCAGCCCGGGCGTCCCCGGCCTGGCCGACCCCGCCGAGCGCCTGGTCGCCGCCCTCGCCGAGCAGGACCTGCTGCTCATCCTGGACAACTGCGAGCACGTCGTCGCCGAGGCCGCCACGCTGGCCCGCCGCCTCCTGGCCGGCTGTCCCGGCGTGCGCGTCCTGGCCACCAGCAGGGAGCCGCTGGGCATCACCGGCGAGCACCTGGTGCCGCTGCCGCCGCTGGGCACCCCGCCCCCGGGCACTCCCGCCGGGGACGCGCTCGCCTACCCGGCGGTCAGGCTGTTCGCCGACCGCGCCGCCGCCGTACGGCCGGGGCTGGAGCTGGACCTCGACGCGACGCTGAGCATCTGCGCGGCGCTGGACGGCCTGCCGCTGGCCATCGAGCTGGCCGCGGCCCGGGTGCGCACGTTCCCCGTGGCGGAGATCGCCGCGCGGCTGGCCGAGCACGGCCGGTTCCGGCTGCTCTCGCGCGGCGACCGCACGGCCGCCGCCCGGCACCGGACGCTGCACGCGGTGGTGGAGTGGAGCTGGGACCTGCTGGACGCCGAGGAGCAGGTGCTGGCCAGGCGGTTCTCGGTGTTCTCCGGCGGGGCCCGGCTGGAGGCGGTCGAGCGGGTGTGCGGCGAGGACAGCGCCGTGCTGCTGGCCGATCTGGTGGACAAGTCGCTGGTGGAGACCGCCGGCGACCGCTACCGCATGCTCGACACCGTTCGGCTGTTCTGCGCCGAGCGGCTGGCCGAGGCGGGCGAGGAGGAGCGGATGCGCGCCGCGCACGCCGCCTGGCACCTGGCGCACGCCCAGCGCGCCGAACCCCACCTCTACCGTGCCGAGCAGCTCGAATGGCTGGCCCGCCTGGGGGCCGACGACGCCGATCTCCAGGCCGCGCTGCGCTGGAGCGTCGAGCACGACCCGCCGGCCGCGCTGCGGCTGATCGCCGCCCTGGCCATGTACTGGTATCTGAGCGGGCGGCGCGGCCAGGCCGTCCAGCCGGCCCGGCGGCTGCTCGACGTGCTCGGCACCGAGCCGCCGGCGGGCCTGACCGACGAGTACGTGCTCGCCGTCCTGCACGCCGCCCCCGGCACCGGGTCGCCGCACTGGAGGCGGGCCGCCGAGATCACGACGGACCCGGACCGGCCGGTACGGCATCCGTTCGCCGCCGCGTTGTGGGGCATGACCGCGGGGCCGCCCGAGCGCGACGTGGAACGGCCGCGGCAGCGCGAGCTGGGCGGCGACCCGTGGAGCCGGGCGCTCGGCCGGCTCGGCGAAGCGCTGCTCATGCTGCTGAACGGCGGCATCGTGGCGGCCGAGCGGGAGCTGGAGATCGTGCTGGCGGAGTTCGGCGCGCTGGGCGAGCGCTGGGGGAAGGCGCAGGGGCTCGACTGGCTGGCGGTCATCGCGGGCTGGCGCGGCGAGTGGGCGCGGGCGACGGAGCTGTGGGCGCAGGCGCTCGAACTGCTCGACGAGCTGGGGGCGCTGGACGAGCTGGTGGACGTGCTGTGCCGGCGAGCCGACGCCCGGCTGCGCGCGGGCGACCTGGCCGCGGCCAGGGCCGACTGCCTGCGCGCCCGTGAGCTGGCCCGCGAGCTGGGGCGGCCCGAGCTGACGGCGGCCGTGCACGTGAGGCTGGGCGACCTGGCCAGGATCGAGGGGGATCTCGGCGAGGCCGCCGAACGGCTGCGGGACGCGCTGGCCGCCACCGCTCCGGGCTCCCCGCTGGCCGGCAGCACGGATCCGCAGGTGCTCACGGCGCTGGCCCGGCTGGCCCAGGCCAGGGGCGAGGCGGCCGAGGCCGTGGCCCGGCACCGGGAGGCGGTGGCCGTCGCGCTGCGCTCGCCGGTCGACAGCGACCTGGCCGACGCCGTCGAGGGCCTGGCCGGGGCCGCCCTGCTCGACGACCCGCCGGAACGGGCGGCGCTGCTGCTCGGCGCGGGGGTGGCGCTGCGCGGGACGGCGGTGACCGGCGACCACGACGTGGCCGCGACGGCCGCCGCCGCCGCGGCCGCGCTCGGCCCGGAGCGCTTCGCCGCCCTGTACGCCCGCGGCGCCGCGATGACCAGGGACGAGGCCCGGTCCACGATCCTCACCTGACAGCCCGCCGAAATGCCCCTGACAGTCCGGGACGGCCGCGCCGGGGACTGTCAGCCGGTCGTCGCCGGGCTGTCAGCGCTCCCGGCGAGGCTTGCCGACATGAGAGACAACCTGCACAACACCCGCGTACTCATCTCCGGAGCCAGCATCGGCGGCCCCGCGCTGGCCCACTGCCTGGCCCGCCACGGCTGCAACGTCACCGTCGTCGAGAAGGCGCCGGCCCTGCGCGAGGGCGGCCAGGCGGTGGACTTCAAGGGCGAGACCCACCACACCGTCCTGACCCGCATGGGCATCCTGGACGACGTGCGCCGCCTCCAGACCGGCGGCACCGACCAGCACTTCGTGGACGCCGACGGCCGCACGCTCGGAGTCATGCCCGGCGAGTTCACCGGCGGCGACATCGAGATCCGCCGCGGCGACCTGGCCCGCCTGCTGTACGAGCGCACCGCGTCAACCTGCGAGTACGTCTTCGGCGACTCCATCACCTCGCTCACCGAGGCCGCGGGCGGCGTGCACGTCACCTTCGAACGCTCGGCCCCCCGCACGTTCGACCTGGTCGTGGGCGCGGACGGCATCCACTCCAACGTCCGCAGGCTGGCCTTCGGCCCCGAGTCCGAGTGCGTGGACTTCCTCGGCCACTACTACGCGCTGGTGGAGCTGGACACCGACTTCGGCCCGCACGGCCAGATGTACAACGAGCCCGGCAGGATGGTCGCGGTCGGCGGGCCGAAGGCGCCGGCGTTCTTCGTCTTCGCCTCCGAGCGGCTCGACTACGACCGTTACGACGTCGAGCAGCAGAAGGCGATCCTGGAGCGGGCCTACGCCGGCATGGGCTGGCGCACCCCGCAGGTCCTCGACGCCGTGCGCGGCTCCAAGGACGTCTACCTCGACTCGATCAGCCGGGTGAGCATCGACCGGTACGTCAATGGCCGGGTGGCGCTGCTGGGCGACGCGGCGTACGGCAGCACGCTGGGCGGGTTCGGCAGCGGGCTGGCCCTGGTGGGGGCGTACGTGCTGGCCGAGGAGCTGGCCGCGGCGGGCGGCGACCACCGCGTGGCCTTCGCCGAGTACGAACGCCAGATGCGCCGCTACTCCAAGGTCACGAGGAGCGGCAACAACGCGGGCACGTTCCTGGCGCCCGGCACCCCCGCCGGGATCCGCATGCGGAACTGGACCTTCAAGTTCGGCTTCCTGCTCGGCCTGATGATGAAGGTGACCGACAAGTTCGCCACCAACATCGCGCTGAAGGACTACTGAACGGGCACCCGGCCCACGCCCGCGTCGAGCCGGAGCCGGGGCGTGCCGTCCAGCGGCGGGACGTGGTCGTCGTCCGTGAGCCGCCAGTCCTGGACGGGCACCAGGCCGGGCCCGATCAGCTCGAACCCGTCGAACAGCCGCAGCACCTCGCCGTGGCTGCGGAACGCGCCCTGGGCGGGCGAGCCGGCGGTGGCCAGGCGGAGCTGGGCGATGGCCTCGGGAGAGCTCTCGGCCATCGCGTGGGACAGCACCAGATGGCTGCCGGGCGCCATGGGCTTCCTGAAGGCGGCGACGATGCCGGGCGGGTCCTCGGCGTCCATGACGAAGTGCAGCACGCCGACCATCAGCACGCAGACCGGCTGGTCGAAGTCGATGAGGCCGGTGACGTGCGGGTCGGCGAGTATGTCGGCGGGCCGGCGCAGATCGCCCTGGATGCCGGCGACGCCGGGCTGGTCGGCGAGCAGCACCTGGGCGTGCAGGCGGACCATCGGGTCGTGGTCCACGTAGACCACCCGGCAGGCGGGGCTCACCTCGCGGACGGTCTCGTGGATGCTCGGCGAGGTCGGGATGCCGGTGCCGAGATCGATGAACTGGCGCACGCCCTGGCGGGCGACGTGGCGCACGGCCTCGATCTGGAAGCGGCGGTTGGCCCTGGCGACGGCCCGGGCGTCGGGCGCGACGGCCAGCAGCCGCTCGGCGACCGCGCGGTCGACGGCGACGTTGTCCTTGCCGCCGAGCAGGTAGTCGTACACCCGGGCGGAGCTCGGCACGTTCGGATCCACGCCGGGCGGAACACGTTCTAGCTCAGACATGGTGACCCATTTCCTCGCCTGCCACTGTTCGGTGGCCATACTAATCGGTAACTTACCGGAACGTGTTCTATTTGGCCGCGTAACCGCAGGGGCGGGGGTCGTCGAACTCGGGGTCGAGCTCGATCCTGCTCAGCACCGTCGCGTCGATCGGACGGCGGATCGTGCCGGCCGTGGCGCAGTCGTAGAACACGTACGCGCCGGAGTCCTGGCCGAGCACCAGCCAGCGCTGCCCCTTCGACAGGAGCTTGCCGGAGTCGTCGCGCACCTCGGCCCACTGGTTGGAGAACCCGGTGAGCTGGAGCACGAGGTTGGCCTCGCCGCGGTCGTGCACCCCCTCGGCCCCCTGCGTCATCCAGCCGACGAGCACGAACCCCAGGCCCACCCCGACCAGCGCGCCCGTCAGCACGCGCATCGCGGCCCGTCCGGTGGGCCGCGCACGCAGCAACCGGTACGGCACCAGCAGGCAGAACAGCCCGACCACCGCGACCGTGATCAGCACCGGCGTGCCGGTGACGTCGAGGATGCCGAGCAGCCCCCAGTACGCGACGCCCGACAGCGCCGCGCCCACCGCTGCGGCCAGCCACGGCTGTTCCCGCCCCCGGTCGAGGACGCGTCCGGCGGCGCCGCGGGTGATCCGGTCGAGCAGCCACCAGGCGCCCACGACCAGGCCGAGCAGCGGCAGCAGGGTCAGGAAGAGCAGCACGAGCGTCGCCACCAGGTGGCCGAAGATGCTCGCCTGGGTGAGCCCGGCCTGCTCAGGGGTGACGCCGAAGGTGTCGTAGACGCTCTCGAAGCCCAGGTAGAGCAGGGCGTACACGGCGACGGCGATCGGCACGACGACCGTGCCGATCTTCTCCATCACCTCCAGCACACTGCCCCTGGCGGACGCGGTCTCCGGCGCCGTGGCGACGGAGGGCGCGGCGGGTGCCGGGGGCGCTGGGGGGAGCGTCTGATGTGTCATGGCACAAGAGGATGCATCAGGCCAGGAGCGGCGTCATCCGCCGGGCTGGGCGAAGCGGCGCAGCAGGGCGTCCGCCTCGGCGAAACCGGCCACCACGTCGGCGGCCGTGCGCCGTTCGCGCACCATCCCGACGGCCTGGCCCGCGTAGATGCAGGCGGTGTCGAAGTCGCCGTCGCGGCGGGCGGCGGCGATCCGCGCCGCGGCCTCCTCGTCGGCCGCCAGCTCCTCCTCGTGACCGGCCCAGCGGTCGAAGAACGTGTTGCGCAGGGCCCGGCCGCCGTACTCGGCCGGCCAGTCGAGCCGCTGGGCCACGTCGAAGACGCGGCCGTAGGCGGTGTCGGTCTCGGCCGCGGCCAGCACGCGGGCCGCCGCCGTCTCCGGCAGGGCCGTCTCCGCGCAGCCCATGAACGCCGTGCCGGCCCACGCGCCCTCGGCCCCCGCCGCCAGCACGGCGGCCAGCCCGCGCGCGGTGGCGATGCCGCCCGCCGCCAGCACCGGGACGCGGACGGCGTCGAGCACGCTCTGGAGCAGCGGCAGCGTGCCGACGTCGGCCCGGCCGTGGCCGCCCGCCTCGGCCCCGCGCGCCACGACCGCGTCGACGCCGGCCTGCTCGGCGGCGCGGGCCTCGTCGGTGGTGCCCGCCTGCGTGACGACCGTGATGCCGGCCTGCCGCAGCTCCTCCACGTACCGCTGGTACGGCCCGAAGCTCACGGAGACGAGCCGCGGCCGGGCCGCGAGCACGGCCTCGAACTGGGCCGGGTTCCCGGGCAGCGCCCAGGCCATGAGCCCGATCCCGTACGGCCGCCCGCTCCCGGCGGCGACGGCGGCCTCGGCCTCGATCCAGGAGGCGGGGGCGGCGGCGGACACCCCGATCACGCCGAGCGCGCCGGCCGCGGAGACGGCGGCGGCCAGCCGGCCTGCGCCCACTCCGGCCATGGGCGCGCCCACCAGGGGCACCGTCAGCCCGAACCGCTCGGTCAACCACGTCCGCACGCCGGCCTCCTTGCACGTCGCCTGCCGTTGTCAGTCTCGCACCCCGCCCTCTGCGAGCATGGCGGGAGGGCGACAACGCAGGATCCGTACGAAAGTAGAGCCGGATGACCGATGCGCCGGAGGCGGCGGCTGTGCATCCTGGTGGGGACGGGTCCGGCGCGCGTGGCCTGTTGTGAACCCGAGAGGAGTCGCCAGGACATGGACAGCGCTGCGAGCCGCCCGACCGTGGTCTTGGACAACGGTGTCGTCGGCCGGATCATGCTGGCCCACCGGTCGAGGAGCGATCTCGTGCTCGTGCTCGGCATGGACGGCACCCTGCTGAGCTGCGACCTCGACGGCATCGCCTGCGTGGTCGGCGGCCGCCCCCTGTGCCGCGACGGCTGAGCCCCGCCGGAGGCGGCGACGCCCCCGCGCCCGGCGGTCAGGACCGGGCGACCAGGGCGGCCAGTTCGCCGACGGCGGCGAAGTCGTTGGTGAGGCGGTTCTTGGTGAGGGCGACGGCGGTGCCGGTCGCGGTGTCGGCCCACGCGTAGCTGCCGCCCGCCCCGCCGATGCCGAACGCCGTCGCGCTCTCCTGCGGCGAGCCGCCGGGAAGCCCGATGGTGAAGCCGAGCCCCCACGTCGAGGGCATGCCGAAGACCTCGTCCGGGCCGCTGTAGGCCACCGTGGTCGCCTCGCGCAGCCGCTCCGGCGAGATCAGCCGCACGCCGTCCACCTCGCCGAGCAGGGCGGCGTACATGCGCGCGATCGCCCTGGCCGAGGTCTTGCCGCCGGCCGGGATGTCGGCGGTCAGGTAGTCGGGCCTGCTGCCGAGGGCGGCGTTGGGCATCAGCTCCATCGGCCCGGCCCTGAACATCGGCAGGTCGGCCGGCATGTCCCCGAACGCCGACGGGTCCATCGGCTCGTCCTCCAGGCGGGCCAGGCGGTGCTGCTCCGCCGGCGGCATGCCGAAGTAGAGCTCGCGGGCCACGCCCAGCGGGCCGGAGACCTCCTCCAGCAGCACCTGCGAGATGCGCTTGCCGGTGGCCCTGCGGACGATCTCGCCGACGAGGAAGCCGAAGGTGTAGGCGTGGTAGCCCATCTTCGTGCCCGGCTCCCACCACAGCTCGGCGTTCTCCAGGGCGGCGACCATCTTGTCCCAGTCGCAGACGTCCTCGGGCGTGGTGTCGAGCGGCACGCCGGGCACGCCGGCCGTGTGGGTCAGCACGTGGCGGACGGTCACGCCGCCCTTGCCTTTCCTGGCGAACTCCGGCCACAGGTCGGCGACCGGGGTGTCGTAGTCGTACAGGCCGCGCTCGGCCAGCATGTGGGCGACCGTGGAGGTCGCGCCCTTGCCGATGGAGAAGTTGTAGAACGGGGTGTCGGAGGTGACCGGCCGGCCGGTCTCCGGGTCGGCCACGCCCGCCACCACGTCCACGATCTGCACGCCGTCGCGGTAGACGGCCACCTGCAACCCGCGCTCGGCGCCTGACTCGACCAGCTTGTCGGCGGTCTGCTGCACCTGCTGCTGAAGGTCGCTCATGAGGTCGTCACTCCTGTTCGTTTCGGGAACTGGACGGTACAGTACTCAAATGAGTACGGAACTGTCCAGTACTATGCGAACTCATGATCGAAAAGGTGGCGTGACGGTGACCGACGAGGACGGCCGGACGGCCCGCAAGCGCAGGCAGATCCTGGACGCGGCGCGCGCGGTGTTCCTGCGCAACGGCTACGTGGGCGCGAGCATGGACGAGGTCGCCTCGATCGCCGCGGTCTCGAAACAGACCGTCTACAAGCATTTCAGCGACAAGGAACAGCTCTTCACCACGATCATCCTCGACACCACGGCGCAGATCGAGGGCCTGGCCAAGCTGATCACCGAGTCGCTGGAGGGCAACGACGACCTGGAGAAGGGGCTGCGCAAGCTGGCCCGCGAGTTCCTGGCCTCGATCATGCAGCCCGACGTGCTGCGGCTGCGACGGCTGATCATCGCCGAGGCCGACCGCTTCCCCGACCTCGGCCGCACCTGGTACGAGCAGGGCTTCGAGCGTTCGCTGGAGAGCATGTCCACGGCCTTCGGCCGCCTGGCCGGGCACGGCCTGCGTCCCATGGACGACCCGCGGCTGGCCGCCGACCACTTCGTCGGCCTGCTGCTGTGGATCCCGGTGAACAGGGTCATGTTCGCGGGCGGCGGCGAGCACCACACCGAGGCCGAGCTCGACCGGCTCGCCGACGCCGCCGTCGAGGTCTTCCTGCGCGCCTACGGGGCCTAACCGGTCAGGAACTGCTTGAGCCCGGCGGCCAGCGCGCCGGCCATCTCCCCGCGGAACTCCCCGTCGGACATCTTGGCGGCGTCGCCCGGGTTGGCCATGTTGCCGCACTCGATGAACACCGCCGGGCGGGTGGACAGGTTGAGCCCGCCCAGGTCGGTGCGGGTCTGCAGGCCCTGCTCGCCGGTGTAGGTGGCGTACGGCAGGCCGGTGCCGTCGCGGAAGGCGTTCCGGACGGCCACGCCGAGCTTCCTGGACGGCTGGATGATCGCGTCGTTGTGCCCGGCCACCAGGCCCGGCAGGATCACGTGGAAGCCGTGGCCCGCCGGCGGCGCGCCGTCGGCGTGGATGGACAGGACGGCGTCCGCCCGCGCCTTGTTGCCGATGGCCGCCCGCTCGTTGATGCAGGGGCCGACGCCGGTGTCGTCCGGCCTGGTCAGCACCACCTTGGCGCCCATGTCTTCGAGCAGCGGCTTCAGGCGGTTCGCGACGTCCCAGGTGAAGGCGTGCTCGGTGTAGCCGGCGGCGGTCTGGGTGCCGGTGGTGTTGCAGGGTTTGCGTCCGGTGATGATGTCGACCGGGCGGCTGATCTCCTTGGGATGGGAGGCGTTGCCGCCGTTGTGCCCGGGGTCGAGCACGACGACCTTCCCGGCCAGCGCGTTCCGCGTGCTCTGCGACGGCGAGCCGGAGGTCACGACCACCCCCTGGGTGGTGCGCACGGGGCCGCCGCCGCAGGCCGCCGACAGCGCGGCCAGGGCGGTCAGCAGCACCGGGACGGCCGGGTGAACGCGCATGCTAGTCGCGGTCCCAGTTCAGGCCGGGCACCGGCGGCTCCTCGCGCTTGCGGATCAGGTACGGCGGCATGACCAGGGCGTGCAGGTTCGTCGAGAGCAGGGTGCCGATCGACTGCTCGGGCGTCTCGGTCAGCGGCTCGCCAGGGCCGTTGAGCGAGGCGTTGACCAGCACCGGGGAGCCCGTGGCCGCGTGCCACGCGGTCAGCAGGGCGTGCAGGAACGGCGTGGCCTGCTCCTCCACGGTCTGGATCCGCGCCGTGCCGTCCACGTGGGTCACGCCCGGCAGGCTCGCGCGGTGCTCGGGACGCACGTCCACGACGCACTGCAGGAACGGGGCCGGGCGGTCGACGCCGAAGAGGCTCTCGGCGTGCTCGGCCAGCACCAGCGCGGCCAGCGGGCGGAACCACTCGCGGCCCTTGACCTCGAAGTTGACGTAGTCCTGCATGTCCGGCCTGGCCGGGTCGGCGAGCACGCTGCGGTTGCCGAGCGCGCTCGGGCCCGACTCGCTGCGGCCCTGGTGCAGGCCCACGACCCGGCCGCTCTCCAGCAGCGACACGGTCGCGCCGACGAGGTCCGCCGGCTGCTCGGCCTGGCCCGTCGAGCCGGTCAGGCCGCGACGGGCACGGTCGAGGACGTCACCGGCAAGGCAGGGGACGTCACCGGAAAGGCAGGGGACGTCGCGGGGA
>NZ_JBSFGJ010000305.1:0-11369 GCF_053596515.1 Nonomuraea sp. NPDC001684 | reverse complement strand
CGGCGGGGCAGCGAGTGGAACCGGCTGGCCTCCTGCCCCGACCTGCGCGGCCCCTACCGCGACGACTACGCCTACCTGAGCACGCTCCCGGCCGACGCCACGGCCATGCGCGACCGCCTCTACCAGTCGGCCCCCAAGGGCGACAAGGACGTCGATCCGGACGCCGTCGCCTTCACCCGCGCCGGCGACCTCGTCAGGGAGAACTACCTGCCCAAGGCGCAGCGGGACGCCCTGTTCGAGGCGGTGAAGGCGATCCCCGGCGTCGAGGCGGCCGAGGGCGTCGCCGACTCCTCGGGACGCGTGGGCGTGGCGCTGGGCCGGGTCGCCGACTGGGGCGTGCGCGAGGAGCTGATCTTCGACCCGGCCGGGCACGAGTTCCTGGGCGAGCGGCAGGTCGTGGTCGACGCCAAGGCGGGCGCGCCCAAGGACAGCGTCGTGGCGTTGACGGCCCAGCTCGACGTCTCCGTGGTGGACGCGCTGCCGGAGGCCCCCGACGCCGCCGCCGACGCGAGCTGCATGCCGGAGACCCAGGCACCCACGCCCATTCCGTCGGAGTCCGGCCCGACGACGGAGAAGCTGCCGACGGCCGAGGCGACGATCACGTTCACCCCGGAGCCGACCAGCGTGCCCGCGGTCGAGCCGACCGGCGAGCCGGAGCCGACGGTGACGCGTACCGTCACCCCTACCCCGATGGGGAGCGCCCCCGCCGGTTCGTGACCCCCAGCAGGCCCACAGGGCGCGCCGTCACGGCGGCGCGCCCGCGCAGGGTCGGCGGCCGCTTCCTGGAGGGCCGCCGGCCGTGGTACGGCGGGTGGCCCGACCAGGCGAAGCCGTAGGAGACCTAGAGCGACCTAGAGCTCTTCGAGGACGGCGGCGAGCTGGTCGACCGCCCAGACCAGGTCCTCCTCGGAGATCACGATCGGCGGCGCGAGCCGGATCGTGGACCCGTGGGTGTCCTTGGCGAGCACGCCGCGCGCCATGAGCGCCTTGGAGACCTCGCGCCCGGTGCCGAGGGCCGGGTCGATGTCCACGCCCGCCCACAGCCCGCGCCCGCGCACCGCCACCACGCCCTTGCCGGCCAGCTCGCGCAGCCGCGCGTGCAGCACCTCGCCGAGCCGGGCGGCCCTGGCCTGGAACTCGCCGGTGTTCAGGATGTCGATGACGGCGATGCCGACCGCGCAGGCCAGCGGGTTGCCGCCGAACGTGGACCCGTGCTGGCCCGGCTTGATGACCCCGAGGACGTCCTCGTCCGCGGCGATGGCCGAGACCGGCACCACGCCGCCGCCGAGCGCCTTGCCCAGGATGTAGACGTCGGGGACGACGTTCTCGTGGTCGCAGGCGAACGTGCGGCCGGTGCGCCCGAGGCCCGACTGGATCTCGTCGGCGATCATCAGCACGTTGTTCTCGGTGCAGATGCGCCGGACCTCGGTCAGGTAGCCGTCCGGCGGCACCAGCACGCCCGCCTCGCCCTGGATCGGCTCGACGAGCACGGCCACGGTGTTGTCGTCGATCGCCTCCCTGATCGCCTCGGCCGAGCCGTAGCGGACGATCTTGAATCCGGGCGTGTACGGCCCGAACCCGTCGTGCGCGTCGGGGTCGGTGGAGAAGCTGATGATCGTGGTGGTGCGGCCGTGGAAGTTGTCCTCCATCACGATGATGTTGGCCTGCTCCGGCGCGACGCCCTTGACCTCGTAGCCCCACTTGCGGGCCACCTTGATCGCGGTCTCGACGGCCTCGGCGCCGGTGTTCATCGGCAGGATCATGTCCTTGCCGGTGAGGTCGCCGAGCCCGGCGCAGAACTGGGCGAACTGGTCGTGGTAGAAGGCCCGGCTGGTCAGCGTGAGGTTCTTCAGCTGCTCCTGGGCGGCCTCGATGATCTTCGGGTTGCCGTGGCCGAAGTTCAGTGACGAGTAGCCCGACAGGCAGTCGAGATAGCGCTTGCCCTCGACGTCGGTGACCCACGCGCCGTGCGCCTCGTGGATGACCACGGGCAGCGGATGGTAGTTGTGCGCGCTGCGGCGCTCGCTTACTTCGATCAGCTCTGCGCTGGTGCTCATGTTACTTCTCCCCCCTGATCTCCAGTGTGCAGCACTTGGGACCGCCGCCCGCCTTGCGCAGCTCCGACAGCTCGACCGGGATCACCTCGTAGCCGTGCCGCTTGAGCTCCAGCTGGAGCCCGGACGCCTCGGAGTTGATCACCACGTTCCGGCCGTCGCTGACCGCGTTGAGGCCGAGCACCTCGGCGTCCTCGGCGGTCGCGATCACCGCGTCCGGGAACATCGCGCGCAGCACCTCCTGGCTGCCCTGGGAGAAGGCGCCGGGGTAGTAGGCGACGTTGCGGCCGTCGAGCGGGAACAGCGCGGTGTCCAGGTGGTAGAAGCGCGGGTCGACCAGCTTCAGCGAGACGACCGGGCGGCCCAGGTACTCCTGCGCCTCCTGGTGGGCGACCACGTCGGTGCGGAAGCCGGTGCCGGCCAGGATGACGTCGTCGAGGGTGAGGAAGTCGCCCTCGCCCTCGTTGACGTGCGTGGGCTCCAGCGTCGGGTAGCCGCGCTCGACGAACCAGCGCAGGTAGGCCGGGCCCTCGGGGCCGCGCTCGGGGAAGGTGAAGCGGGCGCCGTAGACCCGGCCGCCGACGACCAGCGCGCCGTTGGCGGCGAACACCATGTCGGGCAGGCCCTCGATCGGGTCGATGAGGCTGACCTGGTGCCCGAGCTCCTCGTACGCCGACTTCAGCCCTTCCCACTGCCGGATCGCCACCTCACGGTCGGCGCCGGCCTCGGGGTCCATCCACGGGTTGATGGCGTACTCGACCGCGAAGTAGTCCGGGCGGCACATGAGGAAGTGTTTGGGCATGCAGGGCTCCGTCGTCGTCAGTTCAGGGGAAGTTCCCGTGTCGGGGGAGACGGGGACAGCCTAAGAATTGACGTTTGCGCAGGCCAAGCGGTGCGCATTGCGCGTTGGCGCAGGTCTGTTGCGTCTATCGGCCGGTGACGTGCGATCCGTTGCGCGAGTCCGTCAGGGCGGCTCCCGGCGGGATGTCCACCAGCCGCGACAGCACGATCGAGCTCTTGGTCCGTACCACGAAAGCCTCCGCCGCGATGCGCTCGATGACCCGCTCGACGTGCCGCACGTCGGTGGCCCTGATGTGCAGCAGCGCGTCGGCCTCGCCGGTGATCGTGGCCGCCGCCACCACCTCGGGGAACCTGGCCACGGCCAGGGCGATGTCCGACGGCTTGGTCTTGCCCTGGCAGAACAGCTCGACGTACGCCTCGGTGGTCCAGCCGAGCGCCTGCGGCGCGACCCGCGCGCTGAAGCCGGTGATCGCCCCGCTCTTCTGCAGCCGGTCGACCCGCCGCTTGACGGCCGACGCGCTCAGCCCCACCTGCTGGCCGATGTCCGCGTAGGTCGCGCGGGCGTCGTCGACGAGCGCCGCGATGATGTCACGATCGAGCCGGTCCAGTTCCACGGGCTCTGTATACCGCCTGGCCAGGCTGGCGCGCGACGAGCGCCGCGCGGGAGACTGGGCGTTCGGTCCACTGCCGGAGGATTGCCGCCACATGAATATCGCACGTTTTCCCGAGGGTTTCGTCTGGGGGGTCTCGACGTCGGCCTTCCAGATCGAGGGCGGCACGGCCGCCGACGGCCGCGGGCCGTCCATTTGGGACGCCTTCGCCGGTGGCCCGGCCGACGCCTGCGACCATTACCACCGATATCGCGAGGACGTCTCGCTGATGAAAGAGCTGGGAATGGCCGCGTACCGGTTCTCGGTGAGCTGGCCGCGCATTCTTCCGGACGGCTCGGGAAAGGTGAACACGGCCGGTCTCGACTTTTATCAGCGGCTGGTCGACGCCCTGCTGGAGGCGGGCATCACGCCGTTGGCCACCCTTTATCACTGGGATCTGCCGCAGGCGCTGGAGGAGCGCGGCGGATGGCCGTCCCGCGACACCGCCCGCTGTTTCGCGGACTACGCGGCGATCGTGGCCGAGCGGCTCGGCGACCGGGTCGGCACCTGGTTCACCGTGAACGAGCCGTGGGTGGCGGCCTTCGTCGGCCACGGCTCGGGGGTGCACGCGCCGGGCCGCCGGTCGGCCGCCGAGGCGTTCAGGAGCGCCCATCACCTGCTGCTCGCCCACGGCCTGGGCGCCCAGGCCCTGCGCGCCGCCGGGGCCGCCGAGGTGGGGGCCGTGCTCAACTTCTCGCCCGTGCTGACGCCGGCCCAGGTCGGCGACCCCGACCGGCCGCTGTCGGAGGAGGACGCCGAGGCCGTGGCCAGGATCGACGCGCTCGTCCACCGGCAGTTCCTCGACCCGATGCTGCGCGGCGCCTACCCCGCCGACCTGCTGCCGGTCATCGAGGAGCACGCGGGGCTCGGGCACGTCCACGACGGCGACCTGGCCGACATCGCCCAGCCGCTCGACCTGCTCGGCGTCAACTACTACGCGCCGGCCGTCGTCCAGGCGCAGCCCGGCGAACCGGCCGACCCGGCTTATCCGGGAAGCGCGGGCGTGCTTTTCAGCACCATTCCCACGGCGGTCACCGCGATGGGCTGGCCGATCGTCCCGAACGCCCTGTCGCTGTTACTGCGGCGGCTCGCCAGCGAATATCCAGAACTCGAACTGATGATCACCGAGAATGGCGCGGACTTCGTCGACACGGTCACTCCCGACGGCATTCACGACGTCGACCGCGTGCATTTCATCGAGGAACACCTGCGGGCCCTGCGGACCGCCGTCGAGGAGGGCGCCAACGTCCGCGGATATCTCGCCTGGACGCTGCTCGACAATCTCGAATGGGCCGAGGGGTACCGGCGCAAGTTCGGCCTCGTGCACGTCGACTTCGACACCCAGCGCAGGCGGCCCAAGGACAGCGCATTGTGGTACCGCGACGTCATCAGGCGAAACGGCCTGACCGAGGCCCCGCCCAGGCGTCCCACGCTGGAGACGGTGGCCGCCCGCGCCCGCGTCTCCCGGGCCACGGTCTCCCGCGTCGTCAACGGCGAGGCGTCGGTCAGCCCCGAGGTGCGCTCCACGGTCCTGCGGGCCGTCAAGGAGCTCGGCTACGTGCCCAACGCCGCCGCCCGCAGCCTGGTGACCCGGCGCACCGACACCGTCGCGCTCGTGCTGCCGGCCCCCAGGCGCGCCGCCGACCCGATGGTCGCGGCCGTCGTCCAGTACGTGACGAGCCTGCTGGAGGGGGCGGGCAAGCAGATCACCCTCATGCTCGCCGACACCGCCGAGAGCCAGCGCCGCATCGTCCGGCACGCCGAGGCGCGCCTGGTGGACGGCGTCGTCCTGCTGCCGCCCGAGCGGGGCGACACCCTGGCCGAACGGCTCTCGCGCACCGGCGTGCCGCTCGTGCTGCTGGGCCGGCCGCCGGTCGCCTCGCTGGTGCCGTACGTGGACGCCGACAACGCCGCGGGCGCGGCGGCGGCCACCGAGCACCTGCTGGCCACCGGCCGCCGCCGGATCGGCATGATCTGCGGCCCGATGGACCTGGTCGCCACCCAAGACCGGCTCGCCGGCCACCGCGCGGTCCTCGACCGCGCCGGGCTGCGGCCCAGACTGGCGATCGGCGACCTGACCCGGGCCTCCGGCACGGCGGCGGCCGGCCAGCTCCTCGGCGACGCCCCCGACCTGGACGCGATCTTCGCGGCCGACGACCAGATGGCGATCGGCGCCCTGTCGGCCGCCCGCGCCGCGGGCCGGCGGGTGCCCGACGACCTGGCGATCGTGGGCTTCGACGACATCGACGCCGCCTCGGCCACCACCCCGGCCCTCACCACCGTCCGGGTGCCCGTGACCGAGCAGGCGCTGGCGCTGGCGCGGCTGCTGCTGTCGCGGCTGGAGGGCCGGAGCACCACGCCGGTCGTCCTGCCCACCCGGCTGGTGGTGCGGGAGTCGGCCTAGATCTGCCGCTCGAACAGGCTCGGGAAGACCTTGGACACCTTCGACAGCAGGTACTCGCCGTAGGTGCCGGTGAAGTCGACCTGGCCGTCCCAGCGCTCGCCGGCGGCGTAGGGGAGGGGCGGCACCACGCTGTCCCAGCCGGGGTCGAAGAAGAACGGGTAGCTCAGGCGCTCGTTGCCGCTGCGGTTGCGCACGCGGTGCGGGGTCGAGCGGTAGCGGCCGCCCGTGAGCTTGTCGAGCATGTCGCCGATGTTGCAGACGAACGTGCCCGGCAGCGGCGGCGCCTCGATCCAGCCGTCCGCCGTCCGGACCTGGAGGCCGCCGTTGGCGTCCTGGAGGAGCAGGGTGAGCAGGCCGTAGTCGGTGTGCTCGCCCACGCCCCAGGTCTCGTCGTCGTCCGGGGGCGCGGGCGGGTAGTGGAAGACGCGGAACAGGACGGTCGGGTCGGCGGTGTAGCCGGTGCGGAAGTAGCCCTCGTCCAGGCCCAGGCTGAGCGCGATCCCCGACATGACCGCCTGCGCGACCCCCGTCATCGTGTCCAGGTAGGCGAGCACGGCCTCGCGCAGCTCGGGCACCTGGACCGGGAACTGGTTGGGGCCGTGCAGCGGGAGCGGGCCGGGCGGCTCCTCGGCGCCGAAGTAGAGGCCCTCCTTCAGGTCCGGACGCCCCGAGGTCAGCTCGCCGCCCACCGGGAAGAAACCGCGCCAGGCCGGGCCGCCGCGGTCCATCGAGATCTCGTCCTTGACCTCCTCGGGCAGCGCGAAGAAGCGCCTGGCGGCGGCGCCGAGCCGGTCGAGGAGCTCCTGCGGCACGCCGTGCCCGCGGACGTAGAAGAAGCCGCTGTCCCGGCAGGCCGCGCCGATCGCCGCGCCGACGGCCTGCCTGTCGCCGCCCGGGGTGTCGCCGAGCAAGGGGGAGATGTCGATCACCGGCAATTCGCGCACCGTCTCATTGTCCCCCAGCCCGGGGGCGGCGGGCCGGGCCCTGGGTACGCCCGCCGCCCCCGAGGAGGACCCTGAGAGGGGTCAGGCCGTCGAGAAGGTGAACCAGTTGACGTTGACGAAGTCGGCGGGCTGGCCGCTGCTGAAGGTCAGGTAGACGGTGTGCGTCCCGGTCACCCCGCTGATGTTGGCGGGGACCGTGCGCCAGCTCTGCCAGCCGCCCGTACTGGCCAGCGCGAAGTCGCCGATCGGCGGGGCGGACGGGCTGTCCAGCCGCACCTGCACCAGCCCGCTCACGCCGGCCGCCGCCCCCGACGCCACCCTGGCCTTGAACTGGCGGGCGGGCTCGGAGCCGAAGTTCACCCCGTCGTAGCGCAGCCAGTCGCCGTTCGCGATGGCGCCGACGTTCTGCCCGCCGCCGGTGTCGGTGGTGGCCTCGACGATGGTGTCCGACTGGGCCTGGTAGCGCTCGGCCTGGATGGTGGAGCGCGCGTCCACGCCGCCCGGGACGGTCGGGGTCGCCGTCGGCGTGGAGACCGTGCCGCTCTGCCAGACGGCCACGTAGTCCACCAGCAGCGGATGCCCGGGGACGGTCGCCGCCGTCGGCGTGCCCGTGCCGGCCAGGGCGTTGGGGAACGCGCCGCCCATGGCCAGGTTGAGCAGCAGGAAGTAGCCGCCGTGCCCGGTCATGTCGGTCCAGGTGGTGGCGTCGAGCTGGTTCTGGCTCACGCTGTGGAACTGCTGGCCGTCGACGTACCAGCGGAGCTGGTTCGGGCTGGCGGCGCGGTCCCACTCGAAGCGGTAGGTGTGGAAGGCCGACTGGCAGGACGATCCGGGGCAGGCCCGGCTCGCGCCCAGGCCGGTCGTCTCGTTGCAGGGCCCGCCGGGGCTGACGCCGCAGTGGAGCACGCCCCACACCGAGTTGATGCCGTTGACGTTCTCCATGATGTCGAACTCGCCGATGCCCGGCCAGTTCCAGTAGTTCCCCCGGTACGGCGCCCCGAGCGCCCAGAACGCCGGCCAGTAGCCGAGCGCCGCCTGCCCGGTCACGTCCGGCATCTGGATCCGGCCCTCGATGCGCAGGACGCGCCCGTCGGCCGGTTTGAAGTCGGCCCGCCTGGTCTCGATGCGGGCCGAGGTCCACTCGCCCGAGCCGCTGCGCAGGGGCGTGATGCGCAGGTTGCCGGAGCCGTCGAGGCTGACGTTGGAGGTGCTGGAGGTGTAGTTCTGGATCTCGCCGGTGCCCCAGTTGCCCGGCCCGCCGGGGTAGCCGTGCCCGGTGTCGATGATCCACTCGGCGGACGAGGGCGGCGTGCCCGCCGAGCCGTTGAAGTCGTCGGACCAGACCAGCGACCAGCCGGACGGCGTGGACGGCACGGACGCCGAGGCGCTGACGGCCACTTTGACGAGCAGGCCGGTGAGTGCCACGAGCACCACCGCCACGGCCACCAGGCGGCGCCTGTGCCGGATCTCTGTTGTCATCCCTGCTCCATGGGGGGTGGTGGAGTCGAGCGAGAGAGCGCTCTCTTGACGCGACGTAAACACGGTGCTGACCGCGTGTCAATATGGGAGAGCGCTCTAGAGCAGGTCGACGGACGACGTCCCGGCGGCCTCGAACGCCGCCCGCCAGAAGCTCTCCAGCAGCGAGAACCGGTCAGGGTCGGACTTCTTCGCCCGCACGAATCCATGCACCACCACCGCGTACCCGGACAGGTCCGGCAGCAGCCGCGCGCCGAGCTGCTTGACCGCGTACCGCAGGGCGCCCAGGACGTCCGAGCCGCGGCCCTCCTTGGGGCAGTCGAGCAGCTCGGCCGCCCGGGGGAGCACCTGCGTGATCCGGCGGGCCCTGGGTCGACGACCGCGCCGCACACCGGGCCCGGATCCGTGCCGCACCCGCTCACCGGGCCCGCGGCCAGCGCCAGCACCACCACGACCCGCCCGGACAGGCCCGTCATCGGCGCCCTCCGGCCGGGGCGGTCCGTGGGCCCGTCCGGCGGGTCTCCTCGTCCGAACGGCCGCGGCAAGAACGCCATCCGCGTCTCCTGGCTCCGGCCGGACCGGACCTCGGCTCGAATGTCCCTGGATTTCAGACTAGTCCGTCATGTCCTTTTCTGGCGGGGCGATTCGGCGCCCGCACGCGAAACGGCGGCCACCGGCGCCCTGATCGGGAGCCCGTGACCGCCGTCGTGTCCGGAGGGGGAGGTGGCCGCTCAGCCCTTCTCCGCCTCGCCGGTGGCCTGTTCGAGCGCGTCCTCGGGCGAGGCCTCAAGGTCCTGCTCGGCGTCGGCGCCGGCCTGCGCAGAGGCCTTGTCCAGGCGCACCCAGCTCGTCACGCTCTCCACCGCGAACAGCACGAACAGGTACGCCGTCAGCACCGCGAGCACCGGCGTCAGCCAGCCCAGCGCCGCACCGGCACCGATGATCAGCAGGCGCAGCTCCCAGCCGAGCCCCGCGTGGAACACCCACGCGGGCGGCCAGATGCTCTGCCGGGTGCGGTAGACGGTGTCGTAGGTGTGGTAGCCCACGACGTAGACCAGCACGAACAGCAGCCACTTCGGCGCGCCGGCGGCCAGGCCGATCGCGATCATGGCGAGGAACTCGGTGCCGCGCAGCAGCGGCGGGGTGAGCCAGTCGAAGCGGCCGAGGTGGTCGCGCGGCGCGGTCGGCAGCACGAGCAGCAGCGTGATGGCCACCGGCACGAGCAGCAGCGGCCCCTTGTCGGGCAGCCCGACGACGGTGACGGCGACGACGGCGAGCAGCGCCACGAGCGTGGCGGGCACGGGCGGCAGGCCCTTGCCCAGCTTGCCCGCGAGGGCGTGCACGAGCGGGCCGTCGTCGCGGTAGGCGAGCAGGCGGGCGGTCTGGATGCGGCGGCGTTCCTCGTCGGGGTCCGGCGTGGGGGTGGCCATGGCCTGCGGTTGAGTGATCATACGAGCGACCTCATGAGGCGTCCGGTGAGGGTGTAGGCGGCGGCGACGGAGCCCCAGATCACGAGGGTGAGGAAAGTGATCCGGGCGTCGAAGAGGGCGGCGGTGATCGCGATGGCCGCGAACCGCTCGCCGATGGGGAACACGATCATCTTCCGCGCCCAGTGGACCGCGCGGAACTTGCCCGCCCTGGTCCACATCTTGAGCACGCCGCGCAGGCCCTGACTGCGCTCGACCTTGCGCCGCTCCAGCGCCCTGCGCAGGTCGCGGTCGTCGGGGGCGTCGAGCGGGAGGGTGGGCAGCTGCCCGGGCGGCTTGCGGCGGTTGGAGATGCCGAAGGAGAAGTCGAGCAGGTGGCGTACGGACTGGAGCCCGATGGCGGCCAGCGCCAGTATCCAGATGTCGTCGCCGTTGCCCGAGACGACCCAGCCGACGGCCAGGCCGGCGAAGACCACGTATTCCTTGAAGCGGTCGAAGGTGGCGTCGAGCCAGGCCCCCAGCACGCCGAACTTGCGGGCGTACCGGGCCACCTGCCCGTCGACGCAGTCGAAGACGAAGGCGAAGTAGATCAGCAGGCCGCCGGCGACCATCCACGGCCGGTCGCCGGTGGCGAAGCAGGCGGCGGCGGCCACGCCGAGCAGGATCGAGATCAGCGTCACCTGGTTGGGCGTGAGCCCGCGCCGCGCCGCCCAGCGGGCGATGAAGCGCGAGTAGGTGGAGACGAAGTAGGTGGTGAAGAAGCCGTCGGCGCCCTTGACCGCGTTGTTGAGCCGGGCGCGGTCCTCGTTCATGCCGGCCATCTCGGCGCCGGCCTCGTTGACCTCCTCCGGCGTGCTCACCCGGCGGTAGAACAGGTCGCGGCGGCCGCGCACGCCGACCGACACGCCGTTGCGCACCAGGCCGAACACCACGAGCTGGACGAGGTCGTCGTCCGCGCCGAAGCGGTCGGCCATGAGGGCCAGCTCGCGGCAGGTCTGCGCGAGCACGGGGGCGTTGCGGGCGCTGATGTGCAGCGGGCCGAGCAGCACCGCGTTGGGCCTGGTCACCGCGTGGTTGGCGGTGCCGACCGACACGACGCGCGACTTGCCGACGCGCGCGCGCACCGGCAGCCCCTCGAGCCGGCCGTAGCCGATCTCCGGGTCGGCCTCGTCGATCGGTACGGTGTCCTCCTGCGCCTCCTCGGTCACCTCCAGACGCGGCTCCTTGGCCACGAGCGCCAGCGCGCCGCGCTTGGCCTTGGTGATCTGGTAGATCAGCTCGTCGTGGACGACCGAGTTCTGGGGGATGATGAAGAGGCTCTCCGTTGCCGATTCTGCGATGTCGGCCAGGGCGCGAAGGGCGGCGGCCACGTCGCCGGTCTCGATCGTGGCGGGCCGCGGGTCATAGGAGACGAGCTGGCTGCGCAGCCGCTCGGCCACGGTGGGATTGCCGGGCAGCGCGGCCAGCCTCAGGCCGGTCGGAGAGGTGTCGGGGCCGGGCGAAGAGCCCAGCAGGACCACGCGGGTCATGACTCCCTTTCGAGGCAGTAGCGGGGGGTTGAACAACGGGTGATGCGGGGACAGACGTCAAAGTCTAGTGACGGCAGGGCAAAC
>NZ_JBSFGJ010000304.1:0-11371 GCF_053596515.1 Nonomuraea sp. NPDC001684 | reverse complement strand
AGAACGGCATGGGGGAACCGCAGCAGGTGCAGGTCGAGATCCTCGACCAGGTCGCCATCGAGGACCTGATCGGGAAGGTGGAGGACGTCGCCAGGCAGCCGGGCGCGGCCGACCGGGTGGCCCGGTGGCGGGCCGAGCACGGCGCCGAGCACGCCACGCCGCAGGCCCGCTCGTTCGTCGTCGTGGGGCCGACATTGATGTTCCTGCACCCGTGCCCCGACGGCGTCGTCCTGCCGTTCGCCGCGTACCCGGACGGGACGGTGAAGGTCTACACCGATCCCGAGCACGCCGGTCTGAGCTTCTACCGCGACTCCGGCGGGTAGGCGGGTCCGGCATGGGGGCCGGTCAAGGGGGTACATCGTGGTTGCGGTCAACCCCCCGCAGGCGGCGCTCGTGCGAGCGGGCCCGCGCTGTGGCCTCGTCACCGGCCTCACACCACACGAAGGCACGAACATGAGGACATCACCACGGGGCCCGCGCGCGATGCTGCTGCCCTTCCTGTCGGCCCTGTGCGTGCTGGCGCTGCTGCCGGCCTGCAACCCGGGGCAGCGGGAGTCGCCCCTTCCGCAGGGCACGGCCCGGGAGGGGCTGGTCGACGGGCAGGTGGGGGCGATGCGGCTGTTGCACGTCCACATCCTGGCCCCGTCCGTGGAACAGCAGAAGCCGGGCGACGACCTCGGCCTCTACCTGACGCTGGTCAACGAGAGCGACCAGCCCCAGAAGCTCGACGGCGTCAGCACCGTGCACGCCAGGAAGGTCGTCTACCGGGCGGGGCCGGGGGCGGCGCAGGAGGAGGTCAACGTGACCGTCCCGGCCCGCTCGACCGTCTCGCTGCAGGAGGGGCAGAGCCGTCCGCACCTGGAGATCCTCGACATCGACCGCCCGCTCGGGGCCACGCCGATCGACGTCACCTTCCGCCTGACCACCGGCACGACCACCCTGCGCATCCCGGTGCTGCCGCTGGAGCGGGGCGCCGGCACCCCCGTCCCGGGCCACAGCTGAGGCCACCGGAAGCGCGGACGGACGGCGGTCAGGAATCGAGAAGCGTCGTCCGGACCGGCGGAACTAGCGTGACCGGCATGG
Organism: Nonomuraea sp. NPDC001684; assembly: GCF_053596515.1. Taxonomy (NCBI): domain Bacteria; kingdom Bacillati; phylum Actinomycetota; class Actinomycetes; order Streptosporangiales; family Streptosporangiaceae; genus Nonomuraea; species Nonomuraea sp. NPDC001684. The sequence continues at coordinate 10,288 of NZ_JBSFGJ010000304.1, read as the reverse complement.
ACATCACCATCCACTCCAGCTACCTCCCCCACGACGACCCGGACGCCTCCCTCGCCTTCTACCGCGACGCCCTCGGCTTCGAGGTGCGCGGCGACGTCGGCTACGACGGGAAACGCTGGATCACGGTCGGCCCCGCGGGCCAGCCCGGCACGTCGATCGTGCTCCAGCCGCCGGTCCCCGACGGCTGCGGCATCACCGAGGACGAGCGCCGCACCATCGTCGAGATGATGGCCAAGGGCACCTTCGCCGGCATCAACCTGTCGACCGACGACCTCGACGCCGTCTTCGACCGGCTGGCGGCGAACGGCGCGGAGATCGTCCAGGAGCCGGCCGAGCAGCCGTACGGGGTGCGCGACTGCGCCGTGCGGGACCCGGCGGGCAACCTGATCCGCATCAACCAGCGGCTCTGAGCCGGGCAAGGTCAGGGGCGGGCCGGGTCGAGGAACCGGCGCGCGCCGCGCAGCCTGGTGCGCAGCAGCCGCTGGGTGGCGGCGCAGTCGAGGCGCACGTCGAGCGGGCCGGGCACGCCCGAGTCCGCGCGCCGGCCCGCCGGGAGCCGGGCCGGGTCGAGCCCGTCGCGGCGGGCGACGAGCAGGCCCAGCTCGTACCGGCTCACCGCGTCGGCCCCGGCGACGTGGCGGACGCCGGGCGGCCCTTCGGCGGCCAGCTCCAGCAGGGCCGCGGCGAGGTCGGCGACGTGCACCGGGCATCGCACGTCGTCGGTGAACAGCACGCCCTGCCTCGTGCCGGTGGCCAGGGCGTGCACCAGTGCCTCGTGCGACGAGCCGCCGTCGCCGATGATCAGCGACGTCCTGGCGATCACCGCGTCCGGCGCGACCGCGGCCACGACGGTCTCGGCGGCCGCCTTGGCCGCGCCGTACGGGGTGATCGGGTCGGGGAGGCACGTCTCGTCGTAGCGGACCGCCGCGCCGGAGAAGACCGTGTCGCTGGAGACGTGCGCCAGGCGGCTGCCCGCCGCGGCGGCGGCCAGGGCGACGTTCGCGGCGCCGGTGGCCGTGGTCGCCCAGTCGTGCTGCCGGAAGGCGGCGTTGACCACCGCCGCCGGCCGGACCGCGGCGACCAGCGCCTCGACCTCGGCGCGCCGGCGCACGTCGAGCGGCGCCCAGGTGACGCCGGCCGCCTCCCCCGGGCGGGTGTGGCAGGTCGCGGTCACCTCGTGCCCGGCCGCCACGCCCTGCCGGACGAGTTCGGCGCCCAGGAAGCCGCTGCCGCCGACGACGAGCAGCCTCATGCGGACGTGCCGCCGACGTAGGCCGCCAGGTGCTGGCCGGTCAGGGTGGAGCGGGCGGCGACGAGGTCGGCGGGGGTGCCCTCGAAGACGACCCGGCCGCCGTCGTGACCGGCTCCGGGGCCGAGGTCGACGATCCAGTCGGCGTGTGCCATGACCGCCTGGTGGTGCTCGATGACGATCACCGACTTGCCGCCGTCGACCAGTCGGTCCAGCAGGCCGAGCAGCTGCTCGACGTCGGCGAGGTGCAGGCCGGTGGTGGGCTCGTCGAGCACGTAGACGTCGCCGCTCTTCTCGGCCATCTGGGTGGCCAGCTTGAGCCGCTGCCGCTCGCCGCCGGACAGCGTGGTGAGCGGCTGGCCGAGGCTGAGGTAGCCGAGCCCGACGTCGGCGAGCCGGCCGAGGATGGCGTGCGCGGCCGGGGTGCGCGCCTCGCCCGCGCCGAAGAACTCCTCGGCCTCGGTCACCGGCATCGCCAGCACCTCGCTGATGTTCCGGCCGCCCAGGCGGTACTCCAGCACCTCGGCCTGGAAGCGCCTGCCCTCGCACTCGTCGCAGACGGTGGCGACGCCGGCCATCACGCCCAGGTCGGTGTAGAGGACGCCGGCGCCGTTGCAGTTGGGGCAGGCGCCCTCGGAGTTGGCGCTGAACAGGGCCGGCTTGACGCCGTTGGCCTTGGCGAACGCCTTGCGGATGGGGTCGAGCAGGCCGGTGTAGGTCGCCGGGTTGCTCCGCCGCGAGCCGCGGATCGGGCTCTGGTCGATCGACACCACGCCCGCGCCGGCCGGTATGGACCCGTGCACCAGCGAGCTCTTGCCGGAGCCGGCCACGCCGGTGACGACGACCAGCACCCCGAGCGGGATGTCGACGTCCACGTCACGAAGATTGTGCTTGTTCGCCCCGCGGATCTCCAGGGCGCCGGTGGGCTTGCGCACCTCGTCCTTCAGCCGGGCCCGGTCGTCGAGGTGGCGGCCGGTGACGGTGCCGCTGGCCCGCAGCCCCTCGACGGTGCCCTCGAAGCAGACCGTGCCGCCCTCCGTGCCGGCGCCGGGGCCGAGATCCACGACGTGGTCGGCGATGGCGATGGCCTCCGGCTTGTGCTCGACGACGAGCACGGTGTTGCCCTTGTCGCGCAGCCTGACCAGCAGGCCGTTCATCCGCTGGATGTCGTGGGGGTGCAGGCCGATGGTGGGCTCGTCGAAGACGTAGGTGGTGTCGGTGAGGGAGGAGCCGAGGTGGCGGATCATCTTGACGCGCTGCGCCTCGCCGCCCGACAGCGTGCCGGCCGGCCGGTCGAGCGACAGGTAGCCCAGCCCGATCTCGACGAAGGAGTCGAGCGTACGGCCCAGCGTGGTCAGCAGCGGGGCCACGGACGGCTGGTCGAGGGCGCGGATCCACTCGGCCAGGTCGGTGATCTGCATCCGGCACGCGTCGGCGATGCTGACGCCGTCGATCTTCGAGGACCGGGCCTCCGGGCTGAGCCGGGTGCCGTCGCACTCGGGGCAGGTGGTGAAGGTGACCGCCCGCTCGACGAAGGCGCGGATGTGCGGCTGCATGCCCTCCTTGTCCTTCGACAGGAAGGTCTTCTGGATCTTCGGGATCAGGCCCTCGTAGGTGAGGTTGACGCCCTCGACCTTGACCTTGGTCGGCTCCCGGTGGAGGAAGTCCCGCATCTCCTGCTCGGTGAAGTCGCGGATCGGCTTGTGGGGGTCGAGCAGCCCCGACTCGGCGTAGACGCGCACGGTCCAGAAGCTGTCGGACTTCCAGCCGGGGATGGTGAAGGCGCCGTCGGCCAGCGACTTGGAGTCGTCGTAGAGCTGGGTGAGGTCGATGTCGGAGACCGTGCCGCGGCCCTCGCACTTGGGGCACATGCCGCCCAGGCGGGTGAAGCTCTGCCGGACCGTCTTGCTGGAGCCGCGCTCGACGGTGATCGCGCCGCTGGCGCGGACCGAGGGCACGTTGAAGGAGTAGGCGTTGGGCGAGCCGATGTGCGGCCGGCCGAGCCGGCTGAACAGGATGCGCAGCATGGCGTTGGCGTCGGTGGCGGTGCCGACGGTGGAGCGGGGGTCGGCGCCCATCCGCTGCTGGTCGACGATGATCGCGGTGGTCAGCCCCTCCAGGACGTCGACCTCGGGCCGCGCCAGCGTCGGCATGAACCCCTGGACGAACGTGCTGTAGGTCTCGTTGATCAGCCGCTGCGACTCGGCGGCGATGGTGGCGAACACCAGCGAGCTCTTGCCCGACCCGGACACGCCGGTGAACACCGTCAGCCGGCGCTTGGGGAGCTCGACGCTGATGTCCTTGAGGTTGTTCTCGCGCGCGCCGTGGACGCGGATCAGATCGTGGCTGTCGGCGATCTGCCGCTCGGGCGGCGTGTGCGTGCTCATCGTCTCTCCATCTCTCGCGCGGGCCCCCGTAGGCGTCGCCGGGCCGAATCCGGCCGGCCACGCGGGTACGGCCTCACGTTAATGCCGGTCGCGGGGTGGATGCTTCTCCGATCCTGACCGGGTGGGCGCCAGCCCCCGCGCCAGCACGTCGAACGCCAGGTCGAGCGCCGCGACGTGGTCGGGAAGCACGTCGGCGGCCCGTTCCCCGGCCAGTTGGCGGGCCGCGGTGGCCAGGAAGGCCGAGCGGAAGGCGCCGACGAGCAGCGCCGCGGTCAACCGGCCGGGCAGCCCCTCGCCGGACTCGTCGATCAGGGCCGCGAGCACGGCCTCCAGCTCGTCGGCGATCTCCCTGGCGCGCGCCCGCAGCGCCGCGGAGCCGGCCACCACCCGGAAGAAGTGCACGAACCGGTCGTCGACCCCGCCGAGCGGGTGGCCCTCGCGCGCGTGCCGGACGAGCATGTCCCGCAGCGCGGACAGCACCGGCTCGCCCGCCCGGCGGCCCCGGACGGTGCCGGTGACCAGGTCGACCAGCTCGGGGACGCGGTCGAAGAAGATGTCCTCCTTGCGGGGGAAGTAGTTGAACACCGTCACCTTGGAGACGTCCGCCGCCTCGGCGATCTCGCCGATGGTCACCTCGTCGAAGCCGCGTTCGTAGAACAACATCGAGCCGTGGTCGGAGATGCGCCTGCGGGTCTCGGCCTTCTTGCGTTCGCGGAGCGATGGAGTCTCTTTCACGAAAAAAGTGTATCGCACTTAAAATTTAGTCGGGTATAGTTTTCGCCATGGACTACGACGTGATCATTTCCGGTGGCGGCCCCGTCGGCCTGATGCTCGCCTGCGAGCTGCGGCTGCACGACGTGCGCGTGGCGGTGCTGGAGCGGCTGACCGACATCGACCAGACGGTCAAGGCCGGCTCGATCAACACGCCCACCGCCGAGGCCTTCTACCGGCGCGGGCTGCTCCCGGTGCTGGAGGAGGCCCAGGCCGAGACCATGAAGGCGGTCCAGGCGTTCATGGCCCAGCGGGGCGGCGCGGCGGCGGCCGGGCAGCCCAAGATGTCGGCCTTCGCCGGGCATTTCGCCGGGCTGTGGCTGCTGACCGACCGGGTGGACGAGAGCGACCCCGACTTCGCCGACCGCGGGCCGGCCGCCCGCCTGAGCGGCATCCGGCAGCAGGACATCGAGCGGGTGCTCGGCGAACGGGCCGCCGAGCTCGGCGCGGACGTGCTGCGCGGCGTGGAGCTGACCGGCTTCGAGCCCTCCGCCGACGGAGTGGTCGTGCGGGCCGGCGAGCGGGAGTTCCGCTGCGGGTGGCTGGTGGGCTGCGACGGCGGCCGCAGCACCGTGCGCCGCCTGGCCGGCTTCGACTTCCCCGGCACGCCCCCGCAGATCACCGGCCACCAGGCCGTCGTGACGATGGAGGGCGGCGAGGAGCTCGGCACCGGCTGGACGCACACCGACACCGGCACCTACGCCAACGGGCCGACCCCCGGCCGCATCCTGACCGTGGAGTTCGACGGGCCGCCGGAGGACCGCACCGCGCCGGTCACCGCCGAGGAGCTGCAGGCCAGCCTGCGGGCCGTCTCCGGCGTGGACGTCACCGTCACCGGCGTCAGGACGGCCACCCGCTTCACCGACAACGCCCGCCAGGCCACCACCTACCGGCTCGGCCGGGTCCTGCTGGCCGGCGACGCGGCGCACGTCCACTCGCCCTTCGGCGGTCAGGGGCTCAACCTGGGCATCGGCGACGCCGTCAACCTCGGCTGGAAGCTGGCCGCCGTCGTCCGGGGCCGCTCGCCCGAGGCGCTGCTGGACACCTACACCGCCGAGCGCCACCCCATCGGCGCGTGGGTGCTCGACTGGACCCGCGCCCAGGTGGAGCTCATGCGGCCGGAGGCCCGCTCCCGGGCGCTGCGGGCCGTCGTGTCCGACCTGATCGACACCACCGCGGGCACCACGTACTTCGTCAAGCGGCTCTCCGGCGTCTGGCACCGCTACGAGTTGCCCGGCGGCCACCCGCTGGTCGGCCGGAGCGTCCCTGACCTGGAGCTGCCCGACGGCACCCGGGTCGGCGACCACCTGCACGAGGGGCGCGGGCTGCTGCTGGACCTCGGGGCCGGTCTGGCGGCCGACCCGCGGGTGCCGGTGCTGGCGGCCAAGCCGGCGGACGTCCGCGACTTCGGCGGCCTGCTGGTCCGGCCGGACGGCGTCGTCGCCTGGGCCGGCGACGCGCCGGACGCCGCGCTGGAGGAGGCGCTGGCCGCCTGGTTCTGACCGCCTGGTTCTGAGCGCGCCCTACTCGCCGGCCGCCCAGTCCTGGTACGTGGTCCGGCCCAGCGCGGCGTCGTCGCCGGGCACCAGCGAGCGCTCGGTCAGCTCGCTGCCGAAGTAGCGGGCGTGCTCGTCGGTGACCACCTCGCGCGGGTCGCCGAGGCCGGCCAGCGCGTCGCGGAAGAACTCGTCCATCCGGTACTGCTCGGGGCCGGCGACCTCGGTCCGGCCGTTCAGGGGCGTCCCGAGCGCGACCCGGGCGAGCGCCGCCGCGACGTCGTCGCCCGCGACGGGCCGGAACAGCACCGGTGCGATGCGCACCACGCCGTCGGCGGCCGACTCGTCGGCGATGCCCCGCACGAACTCGAAGAACTGCGTCGCGTGCACCAGCGAGTACGGCAGGCCCGACTTCTCGATCAGCCGCTCCTGGGCGATCTTCGCGGCGAAGTAGCCGTTGTCGGGCATGCGCTCGGTGCCCACGACCGACAGCGCGACGTGGTGGCCGACGCCCGCCGCCGCCCCGGCGGCCAGCAGGTTGCGGGTGGAGGTCTCGAAGAACTCCAGCACCGCGCTCCGCTCGAACGACGGCGAGTTGGAGACGTCCACCACGACCCGCGCGCCCTCCAGGGCCTCGGCCAGCCCCTCCCCCGTGAGGGTGTCGACGCCGGTGCTCGGGGACGCGGCGACCGCCTCGTGCCCCTCTCCGGCCAGCCTGCGCACGAGCTTCGACCCGATCAGGCCGGTCCCGCCGACCACGACAACCTTCATAACGACCTCCCTCATCGCCCGGGGCACCTCGTGTGCCGTCCGGTCGCCGGCTGATGTCATGTCCAGCCGGCGGCCCGGCGGCACCCGTCGTGACGCCTCCATTACCCGGCGATGTCCTGTCATGTCCGTACGGCCGGGGCGGCGAGGAGGGCGGCCCGCGCCCGCGGTCAGTCGTGCGCGGGCGGCAGCACCCCGGCGACCAGGGCGCGCAGGGCGGCCAGGGCCGCGCCGGCGTCGACGCGCTCGGGGGCGACCAGCCACTGCTGGTGGATGCCGATGCCGGCGCCGATGAGCGCGACGGCCAGCGGCTCCGCCGGCAGGCCCGGCGGCAGCGGCAGGCGTTCGAGCCAGCGCCTGCAGTGGTCGCGCAGCGTGTCGTGGATCTCGACGTAGCGGTCGCGGATGGGCGAGCCGGGCTCCAGCGCCTCGACCAGCAGGGTGACGAACAGCTTGGTGGTCGGCAGGGCGAACATCGCGCCGACGCCCTGGTCGAACGGCCCGAAGTCCGGCTCGCCCTCGGGGGCGTCGGCGAGGCCGTCGCGCACCCTGGCCACCGACCGTTCGAGCACGGCCAGCAGCAGGCCCTCCTTGCCGCCGAAGTGCCACGGGATGGACCCGCGGCTGATGCCCGACCGGGCGGCCACGTCGTGGAACGTGGTCTGCCGGTAGCCCTTCTCGGCGAACAGCTCGGCCGCCGCGTTGAGGATGAGCTCGCGGCTCTCGTTGCTGGTCTGTTCCCGTCGCGTTGTCACGCCACCTCCTCTGTGCTATCAATCGTATTCTATGTTGAGCAACACAGAGGAGAGCCCCGTGCACGTCGCCATGATCGCCACGCACTACCCGCACGCCGCGCACCGGGAGGAGTTCGTCGAGCGGGTGCGCAAGGTGGCCGAGGCGTTCCGGAACATGCCCGGCTGCCTGTCGGCGGAGTGCTGGCTGTCGGCGGAGGCGGTGGTGTCCATCGTGCGCTGGGAGTCGGACGAGGCGTTCGCCGCGTCGCTGGCCGCGCTCGGCGCCGCCGACGTCGACGTGGCCTTCGACGAGCGCGAGGCCCGGCCGCGCGAGATCGTCCGGCTGGCCGCCGCCTGAGGTCAGTAGCCCGAGGGACGGACCAGCCCCGTCTCGTACGCGAAGACCGCCGCCTGGGTGCGGTCGCGCAGCCCGAGCTTGACCAGGATCCGGCTCACGTGGGTCTTGACCGTCTGCTCGGCGATCACCAGGCGCTCGGCGATCTCGGCGTTCGACAGGCCCTGCGCGATCAGCGCCAGCACCTCGGTCTCGCGCTCGGTCAGGTCGCCCACGCGCTCCTTGAGCGGCGCCCGCGGCGCGCGGCTCACCCGGGCGAACTCGGCGATCAGGCGCTTGGTGACGTTCGGGGCCAGCAGCGCGTCGCCGGTGGCCACCACCCGCACCGCGTGGGCCAGCTCGGCCGCCGAGGCGTCCTTGAGCAGGAAGCCGGACGCCCCGGCGCGCAGCGCCTCGTAGACGTAGTCGTCGAGGTCGAACGTGGTCAGCACGAGCACCTTCGCCGACGCGTCCGGACGGGCGGCGATCCGGCGGGTGGCCTCGATGCCGCCGAGCTCGGGCATGCGCACGTCCATGAGGACCACGTCGGGGTCCAGCTCGGCGACCTTGGCGACGGCGTCGAGCCCGTTGACCGCCTGGCCCACGACCTCGATGCCGGGCTCGGCGTTGAGCAGCACGGTGAAGCCCTGGCGGACCATGACCTGGTCGTCGGCGATGAGCACGCGGATGCTCGTCATGAGGTGGCCTGAACGCCTTTCTGCGAGTCGACCGGCAGGAACACGCTGACCTCGTAGCCGCCGTCCGGCGTGGGCCCGGCGACGAGGTCGCCGCCCAGCATGGCGGCGCGCTCGCGCATGCCGAGCAGCCCGTGCCCGGCGCCCGGCGAGGACCGCGCCGGCCTGGCGGGCGGCTCGTTGACGACCCGGATCGCCAGGGCGCCGGGCCGGTACGTCAGCCGGACCGCCACCGCCGCGCCGGGGGCGTGCCGCATGGCGTTGCTGAGCGCCTCCTGCACGATCCGGTACGCCGACAGCTCCACCCCCGGCGACAGCGGGCGCGCCTGCCCGGCGATCTCGGCGGTGAGCGTGACGCCCGCGCCGCGCACGTTGGCCAGCAGCTCCTCCAGCCGGTCGAGCGTGGGCTGCGGCGCGTCGGCGGGCTGGTCCTGCGCGCGCAGCACGCCCAGGACCCGGCGCAGCTCGGTCAGCGCCTCGACGGCGTTCTCCCGGATGCCGGCCAGGTTCTCCCTCAGCTCCTGCGGCGGGTCGTCCACCAGGTGCGGCGCGACCTGGGCCTGGATGGAGATCACCGACATGTGGTGGGCGACGACGTCGTGCAGCTCGCGGGCGATCCTGCTGCGCTCCTCCAGCAGCGTGCGGCGGGCCCGTTCCTCGGCCGTCAGCTCCTCCTGGGCCTCCAGCCGGGTACGGGTCGTCCTCAGCTGGCGCACCCCGGCCCCGACGGCGACCGCGACCGCGTCGGCCAGCAGGGCGGTGGCGCCCAGCCCGCCCCCGTTGGCCTCCGGCATGAGCACCACGATCGCCACCACGGTCAGCGTGGTGATCGCCAGCGCCTTGACGGCGACGCCGGGGCGTACCCGCAGCGCCAGCAGGAACAGCACGCCGGCCTGCAGGGCGACGCCCGAGCCCGTCCACGGGAAGGCGGTCGGGTCGGCGTGCGGGAAGGGCCGCCGCTCGAACGTCTCGGGATGCACCGTCCAGGGCAGGCTCAGGTGCTCCGACACGTACACCATGCCCGACCGCGCCCCGGCGACCATGAGGACGATCGTCGCCCACCAGGCGGCCAGCGGGCGCCACATCGCCAGCACCATGGCCGCCGCCATGGCCATGGCCAGCAGCGGGACGGTCGGGTCGATGCCCTCCCCGCCCGGGTACAGGCCCATGGCCAGCGCGTACAGGGCGACGGCGACGTGCGGGAGCCGGGACAGGGCGCGCGGGCCGCCCATCCGCGGCAGGGGGTCGGGGGCCATGGTCCCCAGGTCCGCGCCCAGCGTGGCGAGGGCCTTGCGCAGCCTGCTCATCCGCCCTCGCCCACGTTCGTTCTGTCCTGGCTTGCACCCTTGATCCAGCTTACGGGTGAGCCGATCACGATCCGCGCGAGGTTCGTCAGCGCCGTCGATCCGGCCGCCAGGTAGTCGCTGTGGCCGCCGCCGCCCGCGTCGAACACCCGCGCCCCGAACCCGGGCGCGACCGGGTCCGCGCCCAGCCCCAGGGTGCCGGACGGCAGCTCGACGGACGCGTGCGGCAGCCGGCCGACCCAGTCCCCGGCCGTGCGCGCGGCCCACACCGGCGTCCGGGTGCGCAGCGCCGCGGCGTCGGCCACGCCCGCCCCGGGGCTGCCGAACAGGACGAGGGCGGCCACGTCCAGCCCCGGCGCGGCCCGGCCGCACACCGTCGAGCCGTAGGAGTGGCACAGCAGCGAGACGCGCGCGCCGGGGCGGAGGGCGCGCAGCTCGTCCAGGAAGGCGCGCAGGGCGGGGGCGGCCCGGTCGGCGCGGTCGAGGGTCAGCGCCTGGAGGCTCACGCTGCTCGGGGTGGCGTACCCGAGCCAGGCGATCACGGCCGACC
>NZ_JBSFGJ010000303.1:0-11386 GCF_053596515.1 Nonomuraea sp. NPDC001684 | reverse complement strand
CTGACGTTCCCCGGCCCGTCTCCCGGCCCGGCGGATCGGGCGTGCGACGGGCCGGGGACGGGCCGGGGACGAGCGGGTCAGCGGCGGGACAGCCGCAGCGGGAAGGTGCCGGGGCCGACGCCGCCGAGCGTGGCGGTGTAGGCCGCGAGGTACCGGTCCAGGTACGGCGAGCGGTCACCCTGGGTGGGCACGTCGTGCCGCGTGGCCAGCAGGTCCAGGCTCAGCCGCGCCCCGGAGACCTTGATCGTGTTGCCCGAGGGCACGTCCAGCCAGCCGTTGGACTCGATGGTGCCGATCTGCACGCCCAGCCGGTGGCCCGGCTCGAAGGTCCAGTCGGCCGACTTCAGGTCGAACGCGACCGGGCCGCGGCGCTCCAGCAGCGCCACGTTCTCGTCGAACATCGTCGCCCTGCCGTCGGGGGCGACGTCCCACAGGCGGACCATGACGTTGCCGTTCGTGCTCGCGTCGAGCCTGATCCGCGGCGTGCCGGTGAGCCTGAGCCGCTCGGCGGCGGGCGTGGACCAGGTCCAGAAGCTGCCCGAGGCGGCCGCGCTCTGCCTGGCCGAGCTCTTCTCGGCGGTGGAGAGCGGTTCGAGCGGCGGCGCGTGCTCCATGTCCCAGCGGCCGGAGGGGGCGGTGGTCGCCGTCGCCGCGGCGCCGCCGCCGTCGTCCAGGTACGCGCCGGCCGACAGCCGGGCCTCGTACGACGTCGTGACCACCGGCCAGGTCGGCTGGGCGCGCCACCCGCCGAGACTGTCCTCGATCGCGTACGCCGGGTCGACCGCCGAGGGTCGCACGCCGCGCAGGTACTGGTCGTAGAACCGCATCACCTCGTCGAACCAGCCGGCCCGTCCCTGCAGCAGCCGGCCCTGGGCGTCGGTGTCGTTGCCGCGCACATGCTCCCACTGGCCGAGCCAGCCGCGTTCGCGCCCGCGGTGGTTGTCCAGGTAGACCTCCATGTCCTCGGGCTTGGTGTTGGGCTCGATGAAGCCCTGGGTGACCAGCAGCGGCGTGCTGGTGCCGGCCGCCCGGTCGGCCAGATTGCGCGCCCGCCAGTACGCCGAGCGCAGGTCGGGATCGTTGTTGTTGGTGATGTTGTCGGACAGGCAGGCGGGGTGGGCGGTCTCGTACTGGGCGTTCGCCTTGTACCGGTCGCTGTCGCCGGCCATCGGCGCCATCGTCGCGATCGAGTTGTACGCCTCCGGCGTGCCCGTGACGTTGGGCCGCGGGACCTTGTTGCTGAACAGGTAGTTGTACATGTTCCAGACCGGCTCCTGGGCGACGACCGCCTTCAGGCTCGGCAGCCTGAGGTTGTTGCCGACCAGGCCGGTGACCGCGTCGTACGACTTGCCGTACATGCCGACCTTGCCGGTCGACCAGGGCTGGGCCGCCGACCACTCGACGGCGGCCCGCACGTCGGCCTGCTCGCCCGGCCCGACCCAGTCGAGGCAACCGGTGCTGCCGCCGAAGCCGCGCAGGTCGACCATCACGAAGGTGTAGCCGCGGGCCATCAGCCCGGCGCCGTCCACGAAGTCGCGGAACCGCGCCGACGGCCCGACCTGGTCCCATCCCTCCGGGCCGGTCTGCCCGGCGTGGGCGAAGTAGGGGCCGACCGAGACGATCACCGGCGTCCGCGCGCCGGCCGGCAGGTGCGCCGGGCGCAGCACGTCGGCGTGCAGCTCGACGCCGCTGCCGTCGGCGGAGGGGAAGTACGCCTCCGACCACGCGGCGCCCGCGGGGACGCGGGGGTTCTCCTCGTGCGTCACCCCCGAGGCCGTGGTCCCGGCCGTGGTCCGGGCCGAGGCGGGCGGGCCGCCCGCGGCGAGGGTGGTGATCGTGACCAGGACGCCGGCCGCCACAGTGGCCGTCGCCTTCCCGCGGATGTTCATCGACTCTCCCCGTGCATAGGTGTGCCGGCGGCGTCCGAACGAGCGTGCATCACTCATATGCCAGCGGGCACGCCCAGGCAAGCCCCGCCACACCCGTCCGGGACGTCAGCGGGGGAGGCGGCGGGTCAGGCGCATGCGGATGTCGTGCTCGGCCCACAGCACGAAACGTTCGACGGGCGTCACGGGATGGTCCTCGACCGGCTCGAAGGCGAACCTGCTGAGCAGCACGGCGAGCACCAGCTCGGCCTCGACCATGGCCAGGCTCGCGCCCTCGCAGCCGCGCGGCCCGAGGCCGAAGGGGAGGTAGGCGTAGCGGTGGCGGGCGGCCTGCTCCTCGGGGGTGAAGCGGTCGGGCCGGAAGGCGTGCGGGTCCGGCCAGTGGCGGGGGTCGAGGTGCACGGCCCAGAAGGGGTAGAAGATCGTGGTGCCGGCCGGGACGTGGTGGCCGTCCAGGGTGAGGTCCTCGGTGGTCTCGCGGGCGCCGTACGGGCCGGGCGGGTAGAGCCGCATCGACTCCTTGAGCGCCATCTCCAGGTACGGCAGGCGCCGCAGGTCGGCGTACTCGGGGGCGGCGCGGTCGCCCAGCACGTCGTCCAGCTCGGCGGCCACCCGCGCGGCCGGGCCTGGGTTGCGCGCGAGCAGGTGCAGGGTCCAGGAGACGGCCACGCCGGTGGTGTGGTGGGCGGCGAGCATGATCATGAGTACGGTGTCCCTGATCCGGGCGGGCGACATGTCCGCGCGCGCCAGGGCGGCGACCAGCTCGCTGCCGCCGCGGGCCAGCACCCCGTCCACGACCTCGCGCAGGTACGCCAGCGCCCGGTCACCGCGCGCGCGGTCGTCGTCGCGCTCGTAGCGGCGGCCCAGGTGGACGGTCAGCACGGTCTCGAACGCGCTCACCACCCGCGCCGGGTCGGCGAGGCCGCCGCCCAGGGCGTACTGGGCGATCATGCGCAGGGACAGCTCGCTCAGGTCCTGCTGGAGCGCCACCGGGCCGTCGGCGGCGCGGCGCTCCCAGCGGTCGGCCAGCTCGGTGGCCAGGGTGACGAAGCCGGCGAAGTGTGCCTCGTGCGAGCGGCGGCCGGCGAGCACCGAGAGCAGGACCCGGCGGAAGGGGCCGTGCTCGTCGGCGGGGAGCGTCTGCAGGTTCCCGGCCTCGCACAGGGGCGCCAGGAACGCGAAGAGCTCGTCGGGGCGTGCGTCGATCGCGGCCGTGGCCTCCAGCAGCACGGGGTCGGCCACCGAGATCGCGGCCGGCGCGCCGGGGAGCTGGAAGCGCACCAGCGGGCCGTACCGCTCGTGCAGCCGCAGCTGGTAGGTGTGCAGGCCGCCGGCGGCCGCGACGGCGCTCAGCCCGCCGTCCGCCGCGGGAGGAGGGCCGGGGATGTCACGCATCCGGCCACCGTCTCGCGGACGCGCCCGCCCGGCAAGTGTCCCGGACCGGCCGCGGTCACCTTTCTCCGATCCGCCGCGTCAGCAGAATGAGCACGCCACTTTGAGAGGAAATGTCGCCATGACTCCCCATGACCTACTGGCTGACCGGTTCGAGGGGCATCGTCCCCGTCTGAAGGCGGTCGCCTACCGCATGCTCGGCTCGCTGACCGAGGCCGAGGACGCGGTCCAGGAGGCGTGGCTGCGGCTGGCGCGCTCGGACTCGGGCGACATCGACAACCTGGGCGCCTGGCTGACCACCGTGGTGAGCCGGGTCTGCCTGGACGTCCTGCGCGCCCGCAAGGCCCTGCGGGAGGAGCCGCTGGAGGCGCGGCTGCCGGACCCGGTGGTCGGACGAGCGGAGACCGCCGACCCGGCCGCGGGCCCCGAGCAGGAGGCGCTGCTGGCCGACTCGGTGGGCCTGGCGCTGCTGGTCGTGCTGGAGTCGTTGGCACCGGCCGAGCGGCTGGCGTTCGTGCTGCACGACATGTTCGGCCTGCCGTTCGAGCAGATCGCGCCCATCGTGGAGCGCACGCCGGTGGCGGCCAAGAAGCTGGCCAGCCGGGCGCGTCAGCGGGTGCGCGGCGCGGCCCCGACCCCCGATCCCGACCTCGCCGGTCAGCGGCGGGTGGTGGAGGCGTTCCTGGCCGCGGCCCGCGAGGGCGACTTCGGCGCGCTGCTGGCCGTCCTCGATCCGGACGTGGTGCTGCGCGCCGACCGCGGCCTGCTCACCGGCGGCATGAAGGTCGTCCGCGGCGCCGCGGACGTGGCCGGTCAGGCGGTCGCCTTCCGCCGCTCGCCCATCGGCGCGGTGGCCCGTCCGGCGCTCGTCAACGGTCTGGCGGGCCTGGTCAACACCGTCGAGGGCAGGCTGTACTCGGTCATGAGCTTCACCGTCAGCGACGGCCGGATCGCCGCGATCGACATCCTGGCCGACCCCGACCGGCTGGCCGTCCTCGACCTCATGCCCCTGGAGCGCCGATCGCCGGACGGTGATTGACGAAGGTCGCCGCGGTGCTGCACGATCGGTCGCGCGGGGTCGTCCACCGGCCGCCACCGACGAAGGGTTCGCTGATGACGCTCGCCTCCCGGCTCGGCCACGCCCCCGACGACCGGCTGCTCATCGTCAACGCCGACGACTACGGCATGAGCCGGTCGGCCAACCTCGGCATCACCTCCCTCCTGCGGGCCGGGGCGATCAGCTCGGCCACGGTGATGACGCCCTGCCCGTGGGCGCCGCAGGCCGCCGCCGAGGCCGCCGGTTTCGACGTCGGGGTGCACCTGACGCTGACCAGCGAGTGGGAGGGGTACCGCTGGGGCCCGGTCACCCGCGACCGGCCCGTCCCCACGCTGGTGGACGAGACCGGCTGCTTCTTCCGCGACTGCGCCTCCTTCGAACGGTCCGCCGACCCCGAAGAGGTCCGCGTCGAGATCGTCAACCAGATCCGCAAGGCCGTCGCGCTCGGCCTGGACCCCTCGCACGCCGACAACCACATGGGCAGCCTGTACGGCCTGGCCACCGGCCGCCACTTCCTGGACGTCGTCCTGCCGGTGTGCGCCGAGTTCGGCCTGCCCTTCCGCCTGCCCCGCTCGCTGGAGGGGACCGGCGCGCCGGAGGAGCTGGAGCCCGTGGCGCGGGCCCTGGCCGCGATGGCCGACGAGGCCGGGGTGGTCATCCTCGACCGCCTGTGGTCGCTGCCCTTCCAGCAGTCCGACGGCGAGGACTACGACTCGCTCAAGAAGGACATGATCGGGCTGCTGCGCTCGCTGCGGCCGGGCGTGACGGAGATCTACATCCATCCCTTCGAGGACACCGACGAGCTGCGCGCCATCATGCCGGGCGCCGCCAAGCGCGGCTGGGAGCTGGCCCTGTTCACCGACCCCGACGTCCGGGAGGTCCTGGACGCCGAGGACGTCAAGCTGATCGGCTGGCTGGACCTGCGGGCCGCGCAGCGCGGCGAACGCCCGTGACCTCGGGCCGCTGTCCGGGCCCGGTGGGCACCAGGTAGCGGCGTTTGCGCTCGGTGAGGTCGAGGAGCCGGCCGCCGTTGGCCTGGATGACCCGCCGGGAGGCGATGTTCGTCCGGTCGCACATGACCAGGGCGGGGTCGACGCCCAGCCGCCGGGCGATCGGCAGCGCCGCGGCCAGCATCGCCGTCGCGTGGCCCAGACGGCGGGCGCCCGGGCGCACGTCGTAGCCGATGTGGCCGCCGAGCCGCTCCAGCTCCGGGGTGAGCCGGTGGCGGACGGCCAGCCTGCCGAGGAACCGGTCGCCGTCGGCCCACCACAGCGTGGTCATCGGCACGAACCCCGCGCGCACGCCCGCCTGGGTGCGCTCGCCCAGCAGCCGCCGGACGTAGGCCGCGAAGGCCGCCGGATCGGTCAGCGCCGCGGGATCGACGTCCTGGACGAACCACGGGAGCGGGAAGTCACGGTCGGCCCGGAACTCGGCCACCGCCTCCAGGAACGACGCCCGCAACCCGGGCGTGGGATCGACGAGGACCGGCATGCCGACCATGATGCCCGACGGCCGGTCAGGACGGGCGGGGTGTCCTCGCGGTGGCGCGGTCGAAGAGTTCGGCGAGCTCGTCGGCGCAGTGGTCGGGGTCGAGGCCGCCGGCGACCCGGTCGGCCACCGCGTCGATGCCGGCGCGCAGGGACGTGGCCATCAGGACGCTGTCGAACGTCCGGAACGCGCCGCTGCGCTGGCCGTCGTCGAACAGGGCGACCAGCCTGGCGATGGCGGCGTCCCGCTCGCCGCCCCCCACGGGCGCGCGGTTGAACGCGATCTGCTGGACCGCGCGCACGTGGGCCGGATGGGCGGCGATGAAGGCGATGTTCGCCCTGATGAACGCCTCCAGCTGGGCGCGGGCTCCGGACGCGGCCTCGATCGCCGGCCGCATGAAGGCGGCCGCGTCGGAGACGACCTGCCGGACGACGGCCTCGAAGAGCTGCTCCTTGGTGGAGAAGTGGTAGGAGATCAGCCTCTTGCTGCTGAGCCCGGCATGGTGGCAGATGGCCTCGAACGTGGTCTCCGGGTAACCCCGCTCGGCGAGCACGGCGATCGCGGCCGAGGCGATCTGGGCCTTGCGGGCCTCGGTGGCCGCCTGACGGGTTCCGGAGCTCTCCATGTCAGCCCAGCTTGCCACGCTTCGGGAACGCCGCACGCACGGCACGGCGGTTGACGACGACCGCGACGGCGGCGACCAGGACGCCGACCACGGCCTGCTCGGCCTTCATCCACAGCGGGTAGCCGCTGTCCGGCGCGAGGAGGATGAGCACCACGCCGATGGGCGCGGCGACGGAGACGAACCGGATGCGCACGTAGGCGGCCCGCCTGCCGCGGGCGGCCTGCCCGGCGAGGGAGACGAGCCAGGCGGAGGCGGCGGCGACGGCGGCGGCGCGCAGCCACACCACCCAGTTGCCGCCGACGACGGCGGCCACGCCGAGCGTGGCGATCGACAGGAGCAGCACGGCGGCGAAGAGGATCCGGACGAGCCGCCAGACCTGATTGTTATCCATGAGGATAAATTTACACGCCCGGATAAAAAACTGCGCGGGGATCCGCCGGGGAAAACTCGTTGCCGCCGGCCGGGCGGGGCGGCCACGATCGATCATGACGTGACCCGCGAGGTGCTCGCCTACTACGCACAGGATCTGGAGCACGACCGGCTGCGCGAGGGGCGCGGCCGGCTGGAGTTCTGGCGCACCCGGGACGTGCTGCGCCGCACGCTGCCGCCGCCCCCCGCCCGGGTCCTCGACGTGGGCGGCGGCACCGGCGTGCACGCCGAATGGCTGCTGGCCGACGGCTACGAGGTGGACCTGCTGGACCCCGTGCCGCTGCACGTGGAGCGGGCGGCGAGGGTGCCGGGGCTGCGCGCCCGGGTCGGCGACGCGCGGCGGCTGCCCGTGCCCGACGGCGGCGCGGACGCCGTCCTGCTGCTGGGCCCGCTCTACCACCTGGCCGACCGGTACGCGGCCGTGCTCGACACCGTCAACCTCGGCACCTACCTGGAGGAACGGCAACGGGAGGCGGCCCATGCCGCCGCGGCGGACGGCGTCACGCTCTCCCCCAGGCGCGGATTCACCGCCTACTTCCACCACCCGGACGAGGTGGCCGCCGAGTTCGCCGAGGCCGGGCTGACCGTCGCCCACCGGCCCGGCTGAGTTTCCTTACACGCCCTTGATCTCCAAAGGTTCATAGTACTAGGAGCCTAGATAAATGGAGGAAGGGTTGATCGACTTCTATCTGGACGCCCGGTCCGGCGTGTCGCCGTACCTGCAGCTGGTCCAGCAGGTGCGGCACGCGCTGCGCCTGGGCCTGCTGCGCGAGGGCGACCGGCTGCCCACGGTCAAGGAGGTCGTCGCCGCGCTGGCGATCAATCCCAACACCGTGCTGAAGGCCTACCGCGAGCTGGAGCACGAGGGGCTGGCGGCGGCCCGGCCGGGGGTCGGCACGTTCGTCACCAGGACGCTGGCCGACGCCTCCCTGGCCGCGCACGGGCCGCTCCGCCAGGACCTGCGCCGCTGGCTGGCCAAGGCCCGCCTGGCCGGGCTCGACGACGAGAGCATCGAGGCGCTGTTCATGAGCACCTTCCGGGCCGCGGCGCGGCGGGACACGGCATGAGCGGCGTCCTGACCGCCCAGGGGCTCGGCAGGAGGTACGGCAGGCGCTGGGCCCTGCGCGACTGCGCGCTCGACGTGCCGGCCGGTCACGTCGTCGGGCTGGTCGGCCCCAACGGGGTCGGCAAGACCACGCTGCTGAAGCTGGCCGGCGGTCAGCTGAGGCCGTCCGAGGGCAGCATCACGGTGCTCGGCGGGAACCCGCCGGACGCGCCGGGACAGCAGGCCAGGATCGGGTTCGTCGCCCAGGACGCCCCCGTCTACGCCGGGCTGAGCGTGGCCGAGCACCTGCGCCTGGGCGCGCGGCTCAACCCCGGCTGGGACGCCGCGCTCGCCGATGACCGCGTCCGGCGGCTGGGGCTCGACCCCGGGCAGCGGGCGGGCAGGTTGTCGGGCGGCCAGCGCGCCCAGCTCGCGCTCACCATGGGCCTGGCCAAGCGGCCCGAGCTGCTGCTCCTGGACGAGCCGGTCGCCGCGCTCGACCCGCTGGCCCGCCGCGAGTTCCTCCAGGGCCTGATGGAGGCCGTCGCCGAGCAGGAGCTGAGCGTGGTGCTCTCCTCCCACCTGGTCGCCGATCTCGAACGCACCTGCGACTACGTGGTCGTGCTGGCCGACTCGCGGGTGCGGGTCGCCGGCGAGGTCGAGGAGCTGCTGGCCACCCACCACCGGCTCTCCGGGCCGCGCCGCGACCCCGGCCGGCTCCCCGGCGAGCAGCAGGTGATCTCCGCGCGCCACACCGACCGGCAGAGCACCCTGATCGTCCGCACGGACGCGCCGATCCACGACCCCGCCTGGACGGTCACCCCGCTCAGCTTGGAGGACCTGGTGCTGGCCTACATGGAACGGCCGGCCGCCGTCCCCCCGCTCGCCCTGGAGGTCCAGCGATGATCTGGCTGACCTGGCGCCAGTTCCGCGCCGCCGCCGCGATGACTGCCGGGACGCTCGCCGTGCTCGCCGCCGTCCTGGCCGTGACCGGGCCGGAGCTGGCCGGCGACTACTCCGCCGGCGTCGCCGACTGCGCCGCCGACGGCGACTGCGCGCGCTTCTTCGACCGGTTCTTCGACGAGCACCAGGGCCCCTTCCTGGCCGCCACGGCCGTCGTGCTGGTCCTGCCGGCCCTGGTCGGGCTCTTCTGGGGGGCGCCGCTGATCACCCGCGAGCTGGAGAGCGGCACCCACCTGCTGGTGTGGAACCAGAGCATCACCCGCGGCCGGTGGCTGGCCGTCAAGCTCGGGCTCCTCGGGCTGGCCGCGGTGGCCGCCGCCGGGCTGTGCAGCCTCGTGGTGACCTGGTGGTCCGGCCCGCTGGACAGGTCCGCCGCGCCGGGGTTCGGGCTGATGGACCCGCTGGTGTTCGGGGCGCGCGGGATCGTCCCGATGGGGTACGCGGCCTTCGCGTTCGTCCTGGGCGTGACCGTCGGTCTGCTGGTCCGCCGTACGCTGCCGGCGATGGCGATCACGCTGGCCGTCTTCGCCGCGCTGCAGATCGCCGTGCCGCTGCTGGTCAGGCCCCACCTGCTGCCGCCGGTCAGCGCGTCGTTCGAGCTCGGCCACGACAACGTCGACGACTTCCTGGTGCCCGGCGGCGACGTCGGCGGCGCCGGTGCGCACGTGACGCTGGCCCCGGCGATCCCCGGCCGTCCGGGGGCATGGGTGCTGTCCGGCCGGCTCGTGGACGGCTCCGGGCGCGTGCTCGGCGACCAGGGCGACGGGGTCCTCATCCCGGTGTCCCTGACCTCGGGGCCCTGCGGGCCGTCCGCGATGCGGGAACAGGGCGAGGGCGCCATGAGCACGTGCCTGGCCGAGGTCAACCGGCTGGGGTACCGGCAGCGGGCGGTGTACCAGCCCTTCGAGCGCTTCTGGCCGTTCCAGTGGATCGAGACCGGGCTCTATGCCCTGCTCGCCCTCGGCCTGACGGCGTTCTGCTTCGACCGGCTCAGAAGGAGGCTGTCATGAGGGGCGGGACGCTGGCGGCGGGGCTCGTCCTGGTCCTGGCGACGGCCTGCGCCGGGCAGACGCCGCCGCGCGCCCGGCCCGGCGGCGCGGCGGCGGCCGCCCCGGCCGTGTGCGCGCCGCCGAAGGGCGGCGCTCCCCCCGTCGCGGAACGGCCGACCACGATCGACGTGGTGGGGCAGGCGTACCGGTGCGTCCTCGCCCGCTACTACGGCGCCGCCACCCTGGACCACCGGACGCTGCTCACCGCCGGGTTCGCCGCCTTCGTCACGGAACTCAACCGGGCCGGCCGCGACCTGCCCGAGGCCACGATGCCGGCGCTGACCGGCGACAGGACGGCCGACTGGGCCGCGTTCGAGGCGGCCTACCGGCGGGTCGCCGACCGGCTGCCGCGCGACGACGCCCTGCGCGCCCGGCTGGCCGCCGCCACGCTGGAGGCGATCGTGGCCGCGCTCGGCGACGACCACGCCCGCTGGGAGCACGGCAGGCCACGCCCGCCCGAAGCCTACGACGGCGACCAGTACGGCCTGGGCCTCACGGCCAGCGCCCGCCCGGCCGACGCCCCCGGGACGGCGCTGCCGCCGCTGTTCGTGACCGCCGTGCCCGGCGGACCGGCGCGGGCCGCCGGAGTGCGCCCCGGCGACGTCGTCGAGTCGGTCGACGGCTCGGCGCCCTTCGTCGGCACGCAGGTCACCCCGGCCGTCGTCGCCGCGCTCCACCCGCGCTACCCGCAGGCCGCCCCGGTCCGGCTGCGGCTGCTGCGTCCCGACACCGGCCGCCGCCGCACCGTGACGCTGAAGCCCCGCCTGTTCCAGCCCGATCCGGACACCCTGCCGGTCGTGGCGGCCGGCCTGCTCGCCGGGGACGTCGCCCGCGTGCGGATGAGCGGCTTCGCGCCCGACTCCGCCGACCGGGTGCTGCGGGCGATCGCCAGGCTGCGGACCGGCAGGACGCTCGCCGGGATCGTGCTGGACCTGCGCGGCAACGGCGGCGGCAGCCCCGAGGAGGTGAACCGCCTGCTGGGCGGCTTCGCGCACGGCGCGGTGACCGCCTACCAGTGCGCCGCGGACGGCTCGTGCGAGACCATGCGGACCGACGACACCGTCCCGCTGGTCGGGCTGCCGCTGGTGGTGCTGACCGACCGGGGGTGCGCCTCGGCGTGCGAGCACTTCAGCGCCGCCGTCAAGGACCTGCGGCTCGGCCGGCTGGTCGGGACGCGGACGGCCGGGGCGGTGTCGGGGCCGGCGCAGCCGTACGCGCTGGGCGACAACACCGTTCTCGCGTTCCCGTCCAGGCATCACCTGGCGCCGGGACGCGAGGTGATCGACCGGGTCGGCGTGCCGCCCGACGTGCACGTGCCGCTGACCCCGCGCGACGCCGCCGCCGGGCGCGACCCGGCCCTGGCCGCGGCGCTGAACCTGCTGCACCCCTGACGATTCCCGTGCCGACGAGGACGGACCATCTCATGAGCCATGCCGTCGTACCGAAGCCGAT
>NZ_JBSFGJ010000302.1:0-11411 GCF_053596515.1 Nonomuraea sp. NPDC001684 | reverse complement strand
GTCGTCCTGACGCCTCCCAGAGTGGCCGCCGGGACGATAGCGACGAACTGCGGGAACCCTAACGTCCGGTTAAGACGCCGAACGGCCCCCGCACCCCCGGCGGACCTACTCGTAACGGGCGCGGCGGGCGATCTTCTCGAACCCGAGACCGCCGAAAAGCCCGGCCGAGGCCGGGTTGTTGACGTTGACGTCGAGGAAGACCTGGCCGGCGCCGCCCTCGCGCATACGGCCGAGCGCCGCGACGGCGAGCGCCCGCGCCAGCCCGCGCCGCCGCCACGCGGGCACGGCCCCGACCTGGATCAGGAACTCCTCCGCGCACGTCACGAAGCCGACGGCGACGTCGCCCTCGAACGCCACCAGCGAGCACCCCGGCAGGAACTCGTCATCGACCAGCCACTTCACCCACTGCTCCCGCGTCCACCCGGGAAAGCCCGGACGGTCCGCGAAGGACGCGGAGTACGCCTGGTGGAAGGCCCCTTCGGTGAGTGGGGACCACTCCTCGACCGTCACCCGCGCCGGCATCGGGACGTCCGGCAGCGGCCGGGTCAGGTCGCGCCGGAAGACGTCCTCGGCGAACGCCTGGCGGAAGCCGCGCGCCAGGAAGAGCTCGTGCGCCTGCGGGGTCAGCGACTCTGTCTCCAGCCGCACCTTCCCGGGCTCGGCGGCCAGCCGGTCGAGCAGGCCGGACCCCAGCCCCCGTCCGCGATGGTCGGGGTCGACCAGGCCGGCCGCCGCCGACGTCTCGCCCACCGGCCGCACGGCCCCGCAGGCCACCAGCCGCCCCTCCGTGAACGCGCCCACCGCGGTGCCCGTGACGTACCGGCGTTCCAGGAAGGAGGGCGACGCGGTGGCCGGGAGCCCGCCGTCGCGCGCCGCGCACCTGCCGGCCAGCTCGGCGATCGCCGGCAGGTCCGTGGCGGACAGCGCGGCCCATTCGATGGTCACCGTGGCCTCCTTCGCGTGCGGATGATCAAGTATGTCACCCACGCGGGGCCGCGCCGGACGAGAGCCGGTCAGCCGCTTCGGGGGACGCAGTCGAGGACGACGTTGCCGAGCGGCGTGTGACGCACCCCGGCCACGTCGAGCCCGGCCGCGTCGGCCAGCGTGGTGTAGTCGGCGACGGTGCGCTCGCGGCCGCCGCTGATCACGAGCATGCGCAGGTCCATCTCGGCGAACATGGCCGGGTCGTCGCCGGCGCCGCCCCGGGACTCGATCACGACGACCCGTCCGTGCGACCCGGCCGCGTCGGCGCAGCGCCGCAGGACGCGCTCGGCGTCGGCGTCGTCCCAGTCGTGGATCACGCGCCTGAGCACGTAGACGTCGCCGCCCGGGGGCAGCGGCTCGAAGAAGCTCTGGCCGGCGAACGCGCACCGCCCGTCCAGCCCGAGCCCGGTCAGGTACCGCCGGCCCCGCTCCAGCGTGTCCGGCAGGTCGACGAGCGTGGCCCGCAGCCCCGGGTGGGCGCTCAGCATCTCGGCGATCAGTGCGCCGGTGCCGCCGCCGACGTCGACCACATGCCGTACGCCGGACCAGTCGTACCCCTCGGCCGCGTCGGTGAGGTCGTCGGCGCCGGCGGCCATCAGGGCGTCGAACGACTCGCCGACCTGCTGATGGGCGGCGAGATGGTGCCAGATCGGGGCGCCGTGGACGCTCTCCCACGCGGGCCGCCCGGTGCGGACGGTGTGCAGCAGGCCGGTGAACGCGACGTCCATCTGCCCGCCGAAGCCGTCGAGGTCGAGCCGGTCGCGCATCATGGAGGGGTGGCCGGCGGCCAGCAGCGCGGCGGGCTCGTTGACCGCGAACACGCCGGGCTCCCGTTCGGCGTAGACGCCGTGGCAGGAGAGGTGGCGCAGCAGCCGGCCCAGGGCGTCGGCGTCGGCGCCCGAACGGCGGGCCAGCTCCTCGACGGGCAGCTCGTCGGCGCCCATCAGATCGGTCAGGCGCAGGGTGGCCGCGACGCGCACGGCCATCGGGGTGACCATGTCCGTGACGGGGGCCAGCACCTCCCACGCCGCCTGCCACGCCGTCGGGTGGACGGTCTCGTCGCCGGTGCCTGTCACGGCCGCAACCCCCTTCTCCCCGAAGGATCAAGGCTCGCCCGCAACCTACCACGCGATCCCGACCCCGTCCGGTCCCGCGCGAAAGGCCCAGCAGGTCCCGCGCGAACCTCCAGCCGGTCCCATGCGGAAACCCCAACCGGTCCCGCGCGCAAACCCGGCGCGGGGCGGCCTCCGGGGGTGCGTCAGCCCAGGAGCCTGGAGAACAGGGCCCCGAGACCGAGGCCGCTCAGGAGCGACCTCGGCCGGTCCTGCTCGGTGGTCGCCGCCGACAGGGGCACGTCGGCAGCGGGGCAGGCCGCCGAGGGCCGGCCGGTCAGGACGTCCAGCGTCCTTCTGACGCCGAGCGCGTCGAGCAGCGACACCCGGGACGACGAGCTCGTGACCGACATGCCGTCGTCGTCGGCGCGGATGGTCGCGGTGCCGTCGGTGACGCACGTCTCGGGCCGGTTGACCAGCGCTTCGAGCACCGCCGTGGCTCCCGCGGCGTCCAGCAGGGACGCCGGCTCCGCCTCGGCCGACGAGCCGGCGTCCGGCAGCCCGGTCTCCGCCCAGCCGGTGCCCGACGCCCCGATGTCCGACGTGCCGGTGGCCGACGTATCAATGTCCGACGCGCCGGTGGCCGACGTGTCAGTGTCCGGCGTGTCGGCGGCCGGGGAGGTGGTGGCCGGGGCGCAGTCCAGGGCGGCGGCGACGAGCGGTTCCAGGATCCGCCGGGCCAGGGTGTCGCCGTCCGCCGCGGCCGGCCGGGCCTCATCTGTGCCGCCGTCCGGCCTGCTCAGCCCGTTCTCCCGCTCGACGTCGAGCAGGAAGGCGTCGAGCACGCCGGGGAACTCGGCGGCCTCGGCGAACGACGCGTCCGCCGACCGCGGGAGCGCCCCGGGCCGGTCCGCCGGGCGGACGAGCCCCTGCAGGAACGCCCGCACGGCCGAGGTGTCGAGCAGCGCGCCCGCCGCGACCGAGGGCCCGCCGGTGATCTCCAGCCGGGCGGCGACGCACGGAGCGGCGGCCCTGCTTTCGTCTTCGGCCGCCGCCGGGCCCGCCGCCGTCAGCAGCCCCGTTGCGGCCAGGCCGAGGACGGCGATCGTTCTCTTGCACATGGGTGTCTCCCTGCGACGTTACGTGATCATCCGCAGCGATCATTACCCATTGCAGTGGATCAACTACTCTATGAATGTTTCTAGCCCTCTTTACCCGCCGAAACCGGGTCACCGCGCATGCTCTACCGTCTGCTGAGCGAGCGACGTCGAGCGGAAGGACCCCCATGAGCCCCCTGAACGGCACCGGCCCGAGCGCCGAGGAGCTGACCGAGCGGGTGCACGCCCTGCTCGCCTCCCCCAGGCCCTGGTCGGTCACCCAGATCGGCGACCCGGTGCTGCGCCGGATCGCCGAGCCGTACGACGGCCAGCTCTCCGACGCCCTCCTGCGCGAGCTGCTCGACGCGATGTTCCGGCACCTGCCGGGCGTGGGCGTGGGCCTGGCCGCGCCGCAGGTCGGCATCCCGCTGGCGCTGGCGGTCATCGAGGACCCGGCCGAACTGCCGCCCGATCTGGCCGCCGAGCGCGAACGCGTTCCGCAGCCGCCTCTGGAGCTGGTCAACCCCGTCGTGACGCCCCTCGGCCCCGGCTTCCGGGCGTTCTACGAGGGGTGTCTCAGCGTGGAGGGGCTGACCGCCGTCGTGCCCAGGCACGCGCGGGTGCGGCTGTCGGCCCTCGACGGGGACGGCCGCCCGTACGAGAAGGAGCTGTCCGGCTGGCCGGCCCGCATCGCGCAGCACGAGACCGACCACCTGAACGGCGTGATCTACCTGGACCGCGCCGACCTCCGCTCGTTGTCGACCACCGCCAACCACGAACGGCTCCTGGCCCCCGCCCCTGACGCCGCCGGTCACACGCTGCGGATCACCGAGACCACGATCCCCAGCACCACGGCCCGGTCGCCGTCGATGACGTCGTAGCGGGGGTTGCGCGGTTCGAGCAGGACGTGGCCGTCGCGCCGCCGGTAGACCTTCACGGTGGCCTCGCCGTCGATCATGGCGGCGACGATCTGCCCCGAGTGCGCCTCGGGCTGCTGCCGCACCACCACGATGTCGCCGTCGCAGATGGCCGCCTCGACCATCGAGTCGCCGCGCACCCGCAGGCCGAACACGGTGCCGCGGCCGGTGAGGTCGCGGGGCAGGGTCAGGGTGTCGTCGAGGTGCTCGTCGGCGAGGATGGGCGCGCCCGCGGCGATGTCGCCGACCACGGGGACGCTCACCAGCTCGGCGGGCGGCTCGGCCGACGGCGGCCGCAGGAACAGGCGCACGTCGATCGGGCGGGTCATCGTCGCGCCGCGGCTGAGGAAGCCCTGCTCCTCCAGGCTCCTCAGGTGTTTCGAGACCGACGAGGGCGAGCGCAGCCCGACCGCCTGGGCCAGCTCGCGGGTGCTCGGCGGGTATCCGTGTCTGACCACCCAGTCGCGGATCGTGGCCAGGATCCGCTGCTGTCGTTGCGGCAGGGCCGAGACGTTCAGGTGCTCGAACGTGTCATGGTCGTCGTAGGTGGTCACAGAGGAATGCTAGAGGCCGGCCGGCCGGAGCGGTGGCGGCCGCCGGCGGAACGGGCGATCCCGGCCGCGAGGGCGCAGGCCGCCGTGCCCGCCAGGACGAACAGCCCGGTGTCGCCGGCCAGGTACTCGGCCACCACCACGGGCCGGTCGGTGACGACGGCATGCTCCAGCAGCAGGGCGAACGTCGCGTTGTGCGCGAAGTGGGCCAGCACGGCCGGCCACACGCTGCCGGACATGACCCGCAGGTACCCGAAGAGGAACGAGAACGCGATCACCGACCCGCCGAACAGCGGCAGCACGACGGCCCGCGCCCCCTCGGCGTGGTAGTACGGCGTGAACAGGATGTACGGCAGATGCCAGGCGATCCACACCACCCCGGCGACGAGCATGGACGTGCGCTCCCCCAGCCAGGCGAGCCGGGGCTGCAGGTAGCCCCGCCAGCCGATCTCCTCGGCGAAGGCCAGGATCGGCCCGGTGACGAGCACGGCCGCCACCGACTGCGCCCAGTCGCCCCGCGGCGCGGTGAACCGTCCGAACCCCAGGACGACCGCGCCCGCCGTGGCCAGCAGGCACACCCCGGCGGTGGCGGCGACGGCGGCCGGCCAGGCGCGCAGCCCGGCCCGGCCCAGGCCGAGGCGGCGCAGCCCGTCCCTGGAGAACCCCTCCCGGGTGACGACGAACAGCAGCACCAGCACGGTGAGCAGCGGCGACAGGGCCAGGACGAGCCCCTCCGCGACGCGCGCGGTGCCCGCCGAGACGGCGAGCACGAGGACGATGTAGACGATCGACGTGACGCGGTCGTCGAGCTGTCGGAACACGGGCGGACCTTCCTCCGGGGGCGGGCCCCGCCAAGTGTTCAGGAGCCTGCTCCCGCCGCCCATCGGCCGAAGATCCGAATCGCCGCCCCGCCTCTGCCACCCGGGGACTACGACCACCGGCTGAGGGCCGGTAATCGCGTTGCGCCCGCGCCGGGGCGCGTGTCAGGGTCGTGGCTTTCCTGACAACGGCAACGGCGCTGGTGGTGCGGTATGAGGTATGCGGGGCTCGCGCTCGCGTTCGGGTCCTCGTCGTGTTTCGCGTTCTCGGGGCCGATGGCCAAGTACCTCGTCGCGGCCGGGCTGACGCCGATCGAGGCCGTGTGGGCGCGCATGGCGGCGGCCGGGCTCCTGCTGCTGGGCGTGCTGGCCGTGGTCCGGCCCGCGGCGTTGCGCATCCCGCGGGCCAGGTGGCCGTTCTTCGCGCTGTACGCGGTCGTGGCGGTGGCCGGGGTGCAGTCGCTGTACTTCGCGGCGGTCACCCGTCTGCCCGTGGGGGTCGCCCTGCTGCTGGTCTACATGGCCCCGGTCATGGTGGCGGCCTGGGTGCGGCTGGTCCGGAAGGTCCGGCTGCCCCGGGCGGCCTACGCCGGGGCGCTCGTCGCCCTGGCCGGCCTCGGGATCGTCGCCGAGGTCTGGCACGACCTGCGGCTGGACGCGCTGGGCCTGGCCCTCGGCCTGCTGGCCGCGGCCTGCTCCGCCGGATACTTCCTGATGAACGACAGCTTCGGGGACGACGTCGACCCGCTCGGGCTGGTCGCCTGGGGCATGGCGGGCGCGGCCGTGGCGCTGGTCCCGTTCGCCCGTCCGTGGGCGCTGCGGTGGGAGGCGTTCACGGCGTCCGCCACTCCCGCGCCCGGCGCCCTGACGCTGCCCGTGCCGATGGCCTTCGCGTGGATGGTGGTGGTCGCCAGCGTGGTGGCCTACATCCTCGGGGTGAACGCGGTGCGGCGGTTGTCGGCCGCCGTGGGCGCCACGGTGGCGTCGCTGGAGGTCATCGGCGGCGCGCTGGCGGCCTGGGGGGTGCTCGGCGAGGGCCTGGGCGGGCCGCAGATCGCGGGCGGCGTGATCGTGCTGTCCGGCGCGCTCCTCGCCCAGACCGCGACCCGCCGCACCCGACCATCCCGAGCGACGGGGCTGGACGGCGACAAAGAGGTGACCTCGGGAGCAATGAAGTGCTGACACTACTGTAAGTAGTTAATTCACCACAGCGGGTATTTACAAGGGGAAGCAACGACTGTCCCATCCCCGTCCCGAGGAAGGAGGTGGAGCTTTGCGTGTCCTGATCCAGCTCCGCCCCGCCCGTGAAACCGTCGAAGCCGTCCTCGACCCCGGCGTGACCGCCACGGTCGCCGACGTGGCAGGAGAGCTGCCGGGAATCGTCCTGGACCGGGCGTTCGCCCCGGTGGCCCTGCCGCGCGCGCTGCCCGCCCCGCCCTCGGGCGGCCTGCTGTCGTCGCTCAACCGGCCGCTGGGCTTCTCCCTGTCGGCCGAGCACGCCAGCGTGCTCGTGCGCGGCGAGCTCTCCGACGACGACGTGCCGTCCAGGTTGGCGTTGTTGTCGTCGTCCGTACGCGAGGTCGTCGGCGTGTTCGCCGATCCGTCCATCCATCCGAACCTGACCTGCGCCGACACCGGCCCGGTCGGCGACTGGCACGACGTCGAACGGCTGCTGCACGCCTCCGACCTGCGCGCGGCCGGCTACGACGGCCACGGCGTCAACCTGGCGGTGGTGGACGGCGGCGTCAACGCCGACCACGTGAGCACCAAGCTCGGCCGCCAGGTCACCCTCGACGCCGGGCACAGCTGGGCACCGCCCGGCGTCACGCCCACGCCGGGGCGCTACCCGGTGGAGCACGGCAGCCTGTGCGCCTTCAACACCCAGCTCGCCGCCCCGCGCTCGACGCTGCTCGACATCGCCGTCCTGCAGAGCAGGAAGGGCACGGTCGAGGGCATGCTGTCCGACGCCGTGGCCGCCTACACCCACCTGCGCGGGCTCCTGGAGGCCATGCCGGCCGAGTCCCGCTCGCTGGTCGTCAGCAACAGCTGGGGCCTGTACAACCCGGAGCAGGACTTCCCGCCCGGCCACCCCGGCAACTACTCCGACAACCCGATGCACCCGTTCAACGTCATGATCTCCAGCCTGGAGCACGCCGGGGCCGACATCGTGTTCGCGGCGGGCAACTGCGGGCGCGACTGCCCGGCGGCGAGCTGCGGGTTCACCGACATCGTGGGCGGCAACGGCCACCCGAAGGTGGTCACGGTGGCCGGGGTCGACACCCACGGGGAGCGCGTCGGCTACTCCTCGCAGGGGCCGGCCCGGCTGGGCGACCACAAGCCCGACCTGGCCGCCTACACCCACTACGCCGGCTCCGAGGCCAGCGGCCCCGGCACGCCCGACACCGGCACCTCGACCTCCTGCCCCGTGGTGGCCGGCGTCATCGCCGCCCTGCGCACCCGCCACCCGTCCACCAAGTTGTCGCCCGCGCAGCTTCGCACGCTGCTCAACCGCACCGCCGAGGACCGCAGCACGGTCGGCTTCGACCACGACTACGGGTACGGCATCGTCAACCCCGCAGGCGTCCTGGCCGCGCTCCGCTCGCACCGCACCCGGGCCGCCTGAACCGCGACGGCGCCGCGCACCCGTGGGTACGCGGCGCCGCCGTCCGCCGGGGAGGGCCGGTGGACGAAGGGTCAGCCGTGGTTCCAGACCGAGGAGATCCGGTCGTTCCACCCGCTGGGGACGAGGTTCGGGATGTCGGAGAAGGGCGGCACGATGAGCGAGCTGCCGCCGAAGTTGATGTGCTCGTAGTAGCGGACCGTGCAGTTGGTGCCGCCCATGGAGCTGATGACGTCGTTCCAGTCGTGCAGGTGCAGCGGGCCGTGGTGGACGTCGGTCAGGTCGTTGTAGGCCTGGCGGGCCGGGCACCAGAACCAGTCGCCGGCGTACTCGACGTGCTCGAACATCTGCACCTCGCCCCGCGTGGCCGGACGCGGGTCGCGCAGCAGCGCCGCGGCCCACAGCGCGCCGTTGACCGCGGTGTCGTCGGTGACCGCCGTCAGGCGCTCGGGGTGGTAGAGGTAGGTCAGCGGGCGGCCGTCGAACCGGGTCAGGTCCGCCGGGTCGTGCTCGACGCCGTCCACGACCACCGCCATGGCGGGCGCGGGGTGGGTGATGGGCGCGGCGGCGAGCGCCGTCGCGGCCCCGGCCCGGGCCAGCGCCCTGGCGGGGTCCGCCGGCACGGGCTTGGCCGAGCGCGGCGCCCTGACCGCCTTCGCGACGAGCTGCTCCAGCGTGGTGATGTCGTGGTCGCGCAGGAGGGCCAGCACGTCGGCCTCCTCCAGGCCCCCGACGTGGTCGGAGAAGTCCAGGAAGCGCTCGACCTGGCGGCGGGCGGGGGTTGAGATCTGGGTCACGGGTGCCTCCCCTTGGTAGTGCTGCGTACTCCCTCATGGTCGGGCGGGGCGGCGGCGCGGGCAGCCCCCCAGTGTTGGGGATGGCGGTCAGGCGGTGAAGGCGGCCATGAGCTCGTCCCGGCCGCTCGCGCCGGTCTTGCGGAAGATCGCTTTGAGGTGGTCGTGCACGGTGTGCCCGGACAGGTCGAGCAGCCGGGCGATCTGCTTCGGCGCGGCTCCGGCGCACAGCAGGTCGAGGACGCCGCGTTCGCGCGGGGTGAGGGCGTACCAGTCGCAGAACGAGGGCAGCAGCAGGCCGCCGGTCGCCGCCTGGATCACCACGGCCACCTCGCCCGTGCCGTCCTCGTCCAGGGCCTGACCCTCGACGGCGAGCCAGCGGCCGTACCGGGCCGCCGGGGCGCAGATGATCGGCCGGCCGGCGTCGGTGCCGCGCGCGTGCTCGGCGGCGTCGGCGGCCAGGGCGGTGACGAGCGTGTCGGCCAGCCAGGCGTGCGCGCCGTGCCGGTCGGGGCGGCGCAGCCGGTCGAGCCACGCGTGGGCCTGCGGCGTCACGGCGCGGACGCCGCGGTCGGGGCCGACGACGATCACCCCGGCGGGCAGGGCGGGCGCGGTGGGGGCGAGCGGGGCGGCGGTGACGTACCTGCGCAGCGCGGTCATCAGGGCCGGGGCGAGCAGCGTCGCCCTGCGCCGGTCGTCCTCGGTGAACGGCACGGCGTCGCAGGCGCGGACCAGCCCGAGCAGGCCCCACACGCCGCCGCGCCCGTCACGCAGCAGCAGCCGCAGCTCGCAGGAGGCGCCGCAGGCCGCGAACGCCCGCCGCGCTCCCTCCTCGGCGCCGGCCACCGCGACCGGCACCCGCAGCCGGGCCAGCGACGCGGGCCGGCACGGGTCGCCGTGGGCGCGGCGGTGGGCGAGCAGGGAGACGGCCAGCTCGCGTTCGTAGCGGTGCCAGAAGCTGAACGAGCCCTGCCCGAGCCCGGTCGCCGGGCTGGTGCCGACCAGCCTCAGCGCGTCGTGCGGCAGCAGCGGGGCGATGGCGGCGGACACGGCGGCGCCGACGTGCTCGGCCGCGACGCCCCGGTCCATCAGGGTGCGCACCTCGTGGACCACCCGGTCCTGGCATGAGCTCACGCGGCCAGGTCAGCACGCCGCGGCCCCGCCCGGCAAGCACAGGGTAGTCATTCGGCTACGTCAAGTCACATCCAGCCGCCGCAGCTCGTCCTCGGTCAGCTTCAGGACCGTCGCCTCCGCCGACGCCCGCACCGACTCCGGCCGGGTGGCGCCCGGAATGGGGACGACGTGCTCGGAGTGGGCCAGGTGCCAGGCCAGGCAGACCTGCTGCGGGGTGCGGCCGCGTTCCTCGGCCACCTCGTGGAAGGGGGTGCGGGGCGGGGCGGCGCCGGGGCCGTCCAGGGCGCTGCGGGCGATGCCGCCGAGGGGGCTCCACGGCAGGAAGGCGATGCCGAGGCGGTCGCACAGCCGCAGCTCCGGCAGGCTGTCGCGGTGTTGAGGGCTGTAGCGGTTCTGCACGGAGACCAGGGAGTCGCCGAGGACGGCCCTGGCCTCGTGGATCTGCTCGCAGGTCACGTTGGAGACGCCGGCCCCGCGGATGAGGCCCGCGTCGAGCAGGTCGCGCAGCGCGCCCACCGACTCCGCCCACGGGACGTCCGGGTCGGGCTTGTGCAGCTGGTAGAGGCCGATCGCCTCGACGCGCAGGCGGCGCAGGGAGCCCTCGCAGGCGGCCCTGAGGCGGTCGGGACGGCCGTCGACCGTCCAGGAGCCGTCGCCGGGACGGCCGCGCCCGCCCTTCGTGGCGACCAGCACGCCGGAGGCGTCGCCGGACCAGGTGGCCAGGGCCTCGGCGACGAGCTCCTCGTTGTGGCCGCGCTCGCCGGCGTGCCAGTGGTAGGAGTCGGCCGTGTCGATCAGGGTGAGGCCGGCGTCGAGGGCGGCGTGCACGGTGGCGATCGCGCGGACGCGGTCCGGACGGCCCTCGATGGACAGCGGCATGGCGCCCAGGCCGACGGCGCCGACCTCGGCGGTTCCGACGCGGCGGGTGATCATGGTCGGTCAGCCTTCCGGGAGGAGGTCGGCGACGGCTCGCGGCAGCCAGGCCGCGACGTCGGTGAACGTGAAGCCGAGCGCGGCGGCCCGGCCGGCGTCGATGGCGTAGGAGCGGTCGAAGGAGAACGGCGAGGCGGGCTCGCCGCCGGTCACCACGCGGTGGACGGGCGCCGGCGAGCCGGTCGCGGCGGCGACGGCCGCGCACAGGCCGGTGACGGTCAGCGTGTCGCGCGAGGCGGCGTTGAGCGCGCCGGTGGCATCGGTGCCCGTCGCCGTCCAGTGCAGGAACGCGGCGATCTCCGCGTGGTGGACGAACGAGGTGGGGGCCGGGTCGCGGTGCACGGCGACCGGCAGCCCGGCGCGTACGCGGTCCACGTAGTGGCGCAGCCGTCCGGTGAAGTCGGCGTCCCCGCCGCCGAGCACGTGGGCGCTGCGCACGGCGAGGAACGGGAAGGCCGGGTCCCGGGCGAACACGGCCTCGGCCTGGCGTTTGCCCTCCGCGTACGCGGCC